>CAZPPN010000040.1:0-10403 GCA_964588425.1 uncultured Ruminococcus sp.
GCTTTGATACCGCACTGTGAATCGCTGTGAGAGAAACCTGCGGTCATTGCGAGAAGACCCATATACATCTTCGACGCAATTTTTCGCATGAATGTGTACCCTGCGTATCCGTCCTCGGCGATAGCTCTCGATCCGATCAGCACGTCTCCCTTTTCATCGGAGATACGTCTGAGCATATCAATGCAGATCTCAACTCCGTAAGCGAGATCGCTGTCTGTGAAGATGGCATAGTCCCCCTCTGAGGCAAGCATACCGAGCTTCACGGCGTTTCCCTTTCCGCGGTTACGCTCGGCAGTCACAACACGGATTTTCCCATGTGACAGCGGATGCGCTTCGGCGTAATTTCTCACGATATCGCCGCATCCGTCGCTTGAGCCGTCATCGGAAAAGATAATTTCATAATCAAACGAAAATGCCTCAGCCACTTCCTCGAATCTGTCGGACAGCTCCTTCGCGGAAGATTCGGCTATGGCTTTTTCATTATACATAGGTATTACAACAGAGTATTTCACAATTATAAGACCTCAAACAAAGTATAGTTTACGTTGACCGTAACATCAAGTGAAGTTTTCGAGAGCAGGCGTACCCGTCCGGCATCCGTTGTCTTATAGTAGAACGGAGTCATGATGAACAGCGAGCCGATCTCGTATGTGTTTTTCAGAGTAATCGTGTATTTCAGCGATGACTGCCCCGCGCATCTGAATCCTGCCGGTGTTTCCGGAAGTGAGTCGGAGAGATGTACTTCAGCGTAAATCGTCTCGCGCATCTCGAGAAGATGATCTCTGCCTGACGACACAACGGCAAGAATACCGCCCGGTCTGAGTATGCGGCGCGCTTCATCTCCTGCTACCGGCGCGAACATACTCACCGCAAAATCAACGGACGAGTCGCGCAGAGGGAGAGAGAAAATATTCGCGGGCATGAAATAAGCGGCGTTTCCGTCAAATTCCGCTCCCACACCGTCTTTCGGTGAGAAACCCTTTGATCTCGCGAGCTTTGACGCACATTCGGCTGCGTATTTCGATGCATCAAATCCGACGGTAAGTATATCGCGCCCGGGCATCTGCTGTGCAATTTTCTCAGCGATATTCACCGTATGCCAGCCCTCGCCGCATCCCATATCCGCTATGGTGATGTCTCCTTCGGGTGCGTACGGTACGAGCAGATCTGCAAGTGTTCCGCTGATTCTGCCGTAATAACCGAGCGAGAGAAAATCAACCCTCGCCTTTACCATATCACGCTCGTCGCCGGTTCTGGCGTTTTTTTCTTTTCCCGGGGGAAGCATATTCACATATCCGCTTTTTGCTATGTCGAAGGTGTGCTTCGAATTGCAGACAAGGCTTTTATCCACTCTTGACAGCTCATCCCCGCACACCGGGCATTTCATTATTGATAAAATTTCTTTCATACAGTCAGTTTAAGTCAGTTTCGTTTCGGTTTATTTTTAATGCCGGCATCAGTCGACAATGGTTTTTATCAGCTTTGCGTGAAGAGCGTATCTCGAATAGTACGCGCCGTTCGTACAGGTGGAAAGGGTGATAATTCTGTCGTTTTCATTGAATTCGACATCCTTTTCCATCGACGAGTTGTCGCGCATCTCCTCAGCGAACGCGATGAATTCATCGGCATTTTTGAACGATGCCTTGAAGTAGTTGTAGTCGTATCTCGTCTCATACACGGAGAACGGTTCGTAAACAAAAATACCATCGGTTGTGTAGATGTAGATATAGCTGTTGTCAAAATACTCGTCCTCAAAGAACTTCGTCACGTCGTGGAACATGGATCCGCTGGTGATATTATGTCCGTAAAGGATGGTATTATAATTCTTGGTAACGGATTCGTTGTTGCGGTAATCGGCGAAAATTGATCCGATCGGGAGATAGTCACCCGTATATGCGTGGTCGAGATAGTAGTCGTTGTCCTCGCCCTGTACGATGGGATAATTGATCTGTGTTCCGTCAACCGCGATCCAGCCGTACACATCGGGATTGATCTGCGCGAGAGAAGCAAGACCGGCACGCATTTTCTCCAGTTCCTCATTGTAGCCGACTGACTGAGTGCCCGATGAGGTACTGTTTTCGTCAACTGCGCCTTCGCTGCGGGCAGTAATGCTGAGTGTGGTTTTCGCTTCGCTGTCAGCGGCAAGGTATTTCACAGCGCCCTCTTCTGGTGTGAAGTCACTCATCGAACCGAAAGAAAATCCGGATGAGAGAAACTCATTTTCAAGCTGAGCATAGATCTCATCACCCTTCTGCTTTGCGATAAGATTCTCGATAAGCATGGTGAAGCTGATGATAAACGTACCGAGGCACACCCAGAACATGATCCGTCTGATGATCTCGGCAGGTGTGACTTTTGCGGCTTTTACGGCGGCTTCGCTCAGCACAACATCATCGGCTGAAAAATCGTCGAGTGAGTTGATGAACACACCCTGCCCGAAATCGACATCGTTATCCTCGATCATGTCGAGCTCGCCGTCGGAATCATCATCAATTTCTTCTATTTCTTCGATCTCTTCAATTTCTTCTATTTGTTCTGTTTCATCTGTCTCAGCATCATTCCGTCTGAGCAGCATATCAGATAATTTCTGCAAAATATTCATTAAAAACCTCAGAAACGGGCACCGCAAAACACAGCGAACCCATATTATATTCATTCATTATATATTATACATCGAATTTCAAAAGGTTCAATAGGGATTGTCGATTATTCTCCGATTCTTCAATTCTTTTTTACATTTTCGGGTATATATTGCCGTAAAATGACAAAACGGCTTGCTGTCTGACAAACCGTTTCTCACGTAATTTAATTATTCAAAATAAGATTCAAGGAATGACTCAACCGCTCCGTCATATTCGGCTTCTGCCATGTAGTAGAATCCGAGCTGATTTCCCACGTTGTAGGTGATAAGCGTCTTTCCCTGCCAGTTGCACATATCAATATCGGAATTACTCGACAAAAATCCATTTCTGATCTGACACATAAGCTCGGGTGAGATATCATATGCGTAAGGCGAGATACGTCTGTCATTTTCATCCGGCATGAGAATTGGGTTGTAGCACCCGATCTCCCATGTTTCAAAATCCTTTGTACGCTGGATGTAGTTTGTATAGTGCGCGCAAGGAAGCTCCTCGACTGTTATCAGATAATAGTATCCGTTACTCCACTTCAGCCACGGACCGCCGATGTATCTGTCCTTTGGATACCCTTTCGCGGGATCGGGCAGAGTCCACGAAACGAGATCTTTTGATTTCGCGAAGAAACAGGTAAACGGTACGCCGACATATTCTGCCGGTTCGCCGGCTTCAATACAGAGCACATATCCGTCCGGACCTTTGGTAAGAGATGTATTGTAATATTTCCAGCCGGGTTTTGAAAACAGCACTCTTCCATCAGACCAATGGATAAGGTCGCCTGATTCATAGATCATCAGAGTGTCTCCGCAGAGCATTCCCGGAAGACTCAGTGTTCCGATAATATATGCCGTACCGTTCTCCTTATAAAAGGAATAGAAATAGCATCCCCGTCCGAGACGGGACAGAATTTCACCCGATTCACGGTCACGAATGATTGCACAAATCGGAACGGAGGGATCTGTACCGCGTGAGGGGTCTGATAATTCAAGTCTGTATAGCCGTCCTTCCCACACAAACGGAGTGGATTCACCGTTCGGAGAGACAGCACCGAGCTTTGTGATTTTCGGAAAACCGTTTTTCATAACAGACTCTTTGTCATAATTGATCTGACGAATCATCGCTGCCGTCCTCCATTGTATTTTTCTTTATTTTTCGTTTTTATTTTTACTTTTAATATCTCTGTACAACCCGATAAATATCGCCGCAAGAGCAACGGAACATGAAACAGTACTCGGAACAGAGTGGTGCAGTATACCATAGATCAGCCAAAGAGTCTGACACGGAAGTGCAAGAAGCCTGATATGCATAGGATTGGTACACCAGAAGCTGACAACCGAACAGCATGATCCGATCATCGGCAGAAAACTCAGCGGACCCTCCCACGACAGAACACTCGAAATAACTGTCAATGCAACGAACAGCCAAAGCCAGAGTATTGACGATGCCCACTTCTTCTTTTTGTTGTAAAAGACAGACTCACGTCCGATGGCAATAATATTTATCGCCGCACCCGAATATGCTCCTATCAGAGAATAATGTGCCGCCCACAGCAAATCGCAGGTGAGCTTACTTATAAGAATTGTACTTCGTTTTCTCGCGGAAAATACAAAAAAACTAATTACAACTCCCACAATTCCTGCTGCCTGAGCAACCAGATACGGTATTTCCGCCACGTCTGCAGCAGACAATAAACATCTCATTTGAAAATCCTGTTATGCTCAGCGGTTCACTTCGTCGTAAATCTTTCTTACGATCGCGTTGAGTGCGTCCATTTTATCTTCGATGTCCTTGACGAGCTTGAACTGTGTACGGCATCTGTCAAGGTTATGCTCGGGATAAGCTGTCTTGAAGTATACGTCGCCGTTGAGGTAGTCTGCGAGGAATCTCGATCCGCATTCAAGTGTCATGAGCTTGATGGAGAACGGGAGAAGAGCAAGTTCCTCTTCTGTGATGGACGGGAGAGATTCAAGGAATCCGCGTGTGAAATGCTCGAAGTTCTCAACCTTGAAGTAGATCTTGGAGAGATCCTTTTCGTCCTCTGCTCCGGAAGATCCGCCGAAACGGAGAGCGTCACCGTAGTCGTAGAGGAGTGAACCGGGCATTACCGTATCAAGGTCGATAACGCATACGCCTTCACCTGTAACTTCGTCGAGGAGAACATTGTTGAGCTTTGTATCGTTGTGAGTTACTCTGAGCGGAATCTTGCCCTCAGCGATCTTGTCAACAACGATTCCGGCATCGCATTCACGGTCGAGAACAAACTTGATCTCATCCTGAACGGAAGAAGCGCGGCCTGCCTTATCGCCTGCGAGTGCATCCTTGAACTGCCGGTATCTTGTCTTGGTGTTGTGGAAGTCAATGATAGTTTCGTGAAGAGTTTCAGCAGGATAGTCAGCGAGCATATTCTGGAACTTACCGAACGCCTTTGCCGCGTGATAGAGCTGCATGGGATTTTCAACGAGGTCGTAGGACTTCGCGTGATCGACATACTGGTACATTCTGTAATATTCGCCGTCATCGTGGAGATAGTAAGGCATACCGTCGGTTGTGCAGATGAGATTCAGAGTCTCACGGTCGGGGTTTCCGCCTTCTTCTTCGATCTTTTTACGGAGATATTTTGTAACGCCGAGGATATTTTCCATAACCGCCGGGGGATTTGTGAAAACCTTTTTGTTGATGCGCTGAAGAATATATTCGGGGCTGGAATGTACGAGATATGTATCGTTTATGTGACCGTTGCCGTAAGCGGACGGAGCGATATCAATTGCAAAATGTCTGAGGATTTCGAGAAGTTTTTCGTTCATTATTGATCTTGCCTTTCTCTGTAACAACAGATTTATATTTTTAGTTCTTTTAATTACATACTGACTCACTTTTATCATACCACAAAAAAAACGAAAAGTAAATACCTCTGAGATTATTCTTATAATTTTCTGAGTTCTTCACAATTAAATTGATCTTTGAAAATCCGCTCTTGACAAAAACACCATATGATGATAACATATTTATACGAAACAAATGCAGGAAGCAGATTTTATATGATTGTAATTAACTGTACGGGTCACAGCGGATTTACCGTTGAATCCGAAACACATATGCTGATATTCGATTATTCCGAAGGGGTTCTTCCGCGGCTTCCGATGAAGAAAAAGCTGTACGTTTTCATCAGCCACATCCACGAGGATCACTTCAATCCCGATATTTTCGATATATGCCGCGAGCATCCGAACGTGAAGTTTGTTGTGTCATACGATATTCCGAAATCTCTCGTGAACGATCACGGCATCACCGACTACATCGTGGCTGAACCCGGAATGGACATCAAGCCCGAGAGCAGATTCAGACTCAAGGTACTTCCCTCAACCGACTGCGGAGTTGCCTATCTCGCAGGATGCATGGGACGGAACATCTTCCACGCGGGGGATCTCAATCTCTGGCTGTGGAAAGAAATGCGCGAGAGCGAGGTCTACGACATGACCATGCGTTTCCGCGAATACACCAAAGGCATCAAGAATTTCTGGATCGACACGGCTTTTCTGCCTCTTGACACACGGCTCGGAATGTACTCTTTCCTCGGATTCGATTACTACATGAAGCACTACCGCATCAAGCACGCGATCCCGATGCACTTTTTCGGTTCGTCAAAAATCGTCGACGATCTGATCTACGACAGAATCTCGCGCGACTACCGCAGTCAGATCATCAAGCTCGATCCGGGCGGAAAGGTGAATATAAACTGAATTACCGCAATTTTTATCAATCACAACCACGCCGCAGATGATATAATAAACGTGGGGGTGAGAACAGTATATGCATAAGATTTACATACAAAAAGTACTGGACTACATCGAAGAACATTTGAAAGATGACCGTGATGGAGTGCTCGACAACTCGACTCTCGCAAAAATCGCGGGATATTCCGAGTATCACTTTCTGCGTGTATTTGCTCAGTCTGTCCGCCTCACACCTGCCGACTACATACGCAAACGCCGAATATCCGAGATTGTACGTCAGATCGGTGACAATGACCGACCTATTTCCGATCTCGCATTTGAATACGGCTTCAATTCAAAAGAGAATTTCACACGCGCATTCAAAAAAGAACACCATATTCTGCCGACCGACTTCCGCTCTGCACAGTGCAGTCTGAGACTGTATGAACCGTTCACTTTCAATCAGTCAGCGCCTCAGCCTGTCGTATCGCTCGCTTTCTTCAAGGATTTTTCAATAACCGCATATTTGAGTGACGAAGATTTTCCGCCGCATTTCTGGAACAAATACAACACCGAAAAACGCTCCGCAAGACTTTCCGGCGGAAAAACAACAGAAGACTTCGGTGTTATGATATGGAACCGTGATACAAATCGTCTCGATTATTTCATCGGTATTCGATCTGAGGAAACAGCCGGAGACACATCAGGTACGGTCAGGCTTGATATTTCCGGAGGACTCTACGCAGTATTCGATACACCTACTGTGGGTCAGCATGATTTTGTCGGAACAATACGCAGAACATGGGACTGGATCGCCGATGTCTGGCTGCCGCAGAACTGTTATGAACGCACCGGGGGATTTGAACTTGAAAGTTATGTTGAGTCGAGCAGAAAATATTCTGAGAGAATTTATATTCCGATCGTGAAAAAGGAGACAAAAAATGGCTGAAATAATCAAAACATTCAAAGAAGAGATTCCCGCAATGCGCTTTATCGGCAAGAAATATCCGGATTTCGGCGGCTGGTGGGGCGAATGGTTCGCAAACGGCTGGTTCGATGCGATCGAGAATGCGATGGGCGGTGTCGATGCGATTCTCGCCATCTGGGAAAACGGAGGCGGATATGTGGGACTGGAGAGACGTGCGGAGGGTCAGCCGTTTGAGTATTGGCTCGGTATGTTTACTCCTGCAGATACTCCCGTTCCGGACGGATTCGATTATATCGACTTCCCGTCAGTCGGACTCGGCACAAACTGGATTTACGGAAAAGAAAACGAAGTACACGATACAAGCTCCTGCCGATCACTTCTGGTCGATCACGGAATGAACATATGGACAGATGAGCGCGGCGGTGAATGGTCGTTTGAAAACTGTCTCTGCCCACGCTACACCACACCCGATGAAGACGGCAATATCATTATGGATTACTGTTATTTTGTAAAGTAAAATCCGCTTTCCACTTGATTTAGTCACAGTTTTGCTGTATAATAACATAGTACAAATCAATACGCAATCCTGCTCGTTAAAAAACGGGCTTTTTGCGGTTTACGGTAATAATTTTTAATATACTATAACTATCGGAGCGGAAATGGCAGATATCTTTGATCTTTTCAAACAAATCTCATCGCAGAACACATCGGGCGGCGGCGTTCCCGAATTCATCATCGCAGGTCTCGGAAACCCCGGTGACAAATACACTTTCACACGCCACAACGCAGGATTTCTTGCGCTCGACTACATCTCGCAGAAGCTGGGATGCAAAATCAATCAGGTAAAATTCAAAGCCCTCACCGCACAGACAACGATCGGCGGACACCGCGTTCTTCTCATGAAACCGCAGACTTTCATGAATGCGTCGGGAGAAGCGGTCAACGAAGCTGCGGCATTCTACAAGATTCCTCCGGAGAACATTATCGTAATCTCCGATGACATCGCGCAGGCTGTCGGACGAATGAGAATCCGCAAATCAGGCTCGGACGGCGGTCAGAAAGGGCTGAGAAGCATCATCACAATCATGAACACAGATCAGTTTCCCCGTATCCGCATCGGTGTGGGTGAAAAGCCGAATCCCGAATACGATATGGCTGACTGGGTTCTCGGAAAAATCCCCGAAGAAGATCAGAAGAAGCTCTTCTCGATCATCGAATGTGTAAACGACGCGATTCCCATGATTCTCGAAGGACGGCTCGACGACGCTATGGGCAAATACAACGGAGTAAAATTCTGAGCTCCGCATATGAAATGAGGTAAAATGAATTACTCTTTATTATGTGATATATTCCGCAGAAACCGCGACTATACAGCTCTCTCGGCTGCGTTGAAAAATCCCCCATACGGCAAGCGAAAACCTTACAGCGTAAGCGGTCTGACAGACGGATCTGAGTATATTTTTCTCACATCCCTCGCCGGAGATATTGCGTCATCCGAACAGCCGCCGGTCATTATTTTCGCCGACGACAAAAGAGCCGCAAAATTCTCGGAATTTCTCTCGTCGGTCGGGCTGAGATCGGCTTTCTTTCCGCAGAGAGAATACTGTTTTTCAAATATTTCGTCATCACACGATTTCGAAGGCGAGCGTCTGAGAGTGCTGTCTTCCCTGTGCGGCATCGGTGATCCCGAAAATATGCCGAACGTGATCTGCACAACAGCGGAGGCGATGCTTCAGGTAACTCTTCCGCAGGAGAAGCTGCGTGAGCTTTGCGTTAAGGTTTCGTTCAACGAAGCGCTTGACACGGAACAGCTCGCGAAAAAACTGGCTGACGCAGGTTACGCAAGAGTTGATCTCGTCGAATCTCCCGGACAGTTCGCGATCCGCGGCGGAATTGTGGATGTGTACTCTCCTGTAACGGGTGCTGTACGAATCGAGCTTTTCGGAGACGAAATCGACCGAATGGCGTACTTCTCCCCCGAAACACAGCGATTCACTTCACAGGCGCCCGATGAGCTGGTATTTCCGCCTGTCCGTGAACTTATTGTCACAGCAGAAAAGCGCGAGGAACTGATCGGCATCATACGGCGTCAGATCAGACGTGTCGGAAAATCCGAGGGAGATGACCGCGCAAGCCGTGCCGCATCCATTCTGGAAAGCGAGCTGTCATCACTTGAGCACGGCTTCGAGATCAACTTCGCCGACAAATATCTCCCGTCGATCTACCCCGACGGAATATCCATGCTCGACTACACAGACGGCGTGATCGTCATCGTGGATTCTTCGTCATCCGAAGAAAGATGCGGCGCTTCATCGGTTCTCATTGAACAGAGCATCGAGGATATGATATCCTCTCTCGAGCTTCCGCCGCAGAAAAACGGGCTATACAACCGCACATTCGATGAAATTGTCGACAGACAGAACGGCGCGGTTGTCCTCTGCGACACGATAGCGAGAAACCGTTCTTCCGGAGCTCCCGGGGGTGTATTCGTATTCAACACACGCCATGTTCCGGCATATGCAGGCAATACAGCTCTGTTCACCGATGACCTTAAGCGCTTCACGGGAGAGAAATACCTCACGGCGTTCATCGTATCGAACGAAAGCGAAAAGGCATCAATGCTCGAGAGTCTCACGCATGACGGATATACCGTGCTCTCAGCGGACAACGACAGCGTGATTCCGCATGACGATATCGTATCGGGAAAGATCTCGCCCGTACTTGTCATGAGCGGTGAGTTCTGCGGCGGATTCGAGCTTGCGTCCCCGAAATTCGTTCTCATGGATTTCTCACGCGAAGCCGCACGGCCTACTCACGGACGTTTCCTCAAAAAACAGAAGAAAAAGAAAACCGCGACCGAAGCGATCATGTCGTATGCAGATCTCGATGTCGGTGACATTGTCGTTCATGAAGCATACGGCATCGGGCAGTACATGGGCATGGAGACCCTCACGATCGACGGAAGCTCGCGCGATTACGTACACATCAAATATGCAGGAAGCGACAAGCTGTTTCTTCCCGTCGACCAGCTCGATCATGTTTCGAAATACATCGGCGCAGGAAGTGACACGGGGTTGGTTAAACTCTCAAAAATGGGCGGTGCCGACTGGACAAAAGCAAAATCCA
>CAZPPN010000041.1:0-7515 GCA_964588425.1 uncultured Ruminococcus sp.
CTGAAACAGAAGAAATCATTGCTAACATCCGACAAAAATGCCTCGATTTCCATATTCCTTCCGGTATTTTCTGCAGAAACACTACGGATGCCAAAAACAGGCTGGCTTCTGGTTTCAGGGTTGTCAATGTCTGCAGTGATCTCTCCGCCCCAGTCGGCAGGCTGAGTATAAGTGATTACGGAAAACTTTGCTGTCGGATAGGTGAAATATGCGGCTTGATAGGGTGAGCCCGGGAAACATGTATCCTGACGTCCAGCGAAGAATTTCAGACCCGTCGGAGTTCCTTTACCCTGTACTTTTATTCTGTACAGCAGACCGTCGGGGTATATATCAATTACATACGTTTTCTTTTTCCAAAGATTGCTGGACGCGTCCCATTCGCAGTGCGTGATTCCGTCTGTTTCCGAGATTACGGGATCTGAGAGGATTGTATCAATATCATCTCCGTCCGTTGTATTTACCTGTGAAATAACTTTCAGAGTAAAAAACGGAACATTTTTCTGCATCAGCTCAAATGACGATTTTCGGATCCGTACAGAATGCCCCATAAGCGGATACTCCCCGACAGGCGGCAGTCTTGATTCTTTTGTTTCCGGAAGCGCTTCAAAGTTGGCTTTTCTTTGCTTGAGATATTCTTTTAAGTCGAGCATAGTGGTTACCTCACAGATTTTGGGATGTATGGTTTGTTTCTCAGATCATAACATATTTTTATCGTCATGTCAAGGTGTCACAGTAAAAAATACAGCATTTTATATACAAAAAAACAGAACCGCACTTTGCTTCCTGTACAGTTCTGCTTTGCTTCATATTCAGTTTTTCCAGTTTTTCATGATTCCGTAGTATTCGAGGAGCTTGATGAAATGTCCGCCTACAACACTTCTGTGCTGGAAGTGACGGTGGATAGATGTGGTGGTGTAATACCAGTCTGTCATCGGCACTCTTGACGGAGATGAGTTGTACGCTGCCCAGAGCGGAGCTACATATTCTTCAAAATCGGAACGGCGTTCTGCGAGCGTTGCAGTCCAGATAAGCCAGTCGGATTTTGTGTAGATCTCGGTGGTCGCCGGATCATTAAAGTATGCATTGATGTGATGCTTATATGACGCGAATTCCGTTGCTGTCACAGCCTTGTTCATGATTTCCGTACCGAAGAGCTTGTCCCATACGATATTGTACTTCATCGACCATGAACCCGGACGGTCGAACGCGAGTTTGTATGATCCGTCACCGTTTGCGGCGCGCTTTGCCCAGCTTTCAGCCATATCCTTTGCCTTAGCGAGCATATTTTCGCAGTCATCTTCACGACCGAGAATCTTGTAGATGATACCGAGACCTGCGATACCCATGATTGCTTTGAGCGTGAGGTTGCAGTTGTGGGCGAGATGACCTGCGAAATCGTCCGTGCAGAGCTGGTTTTCGGGATCGTATCCGTGAGTTTCGAGATACTTCACCCATTTTTCAAGCAGATCGAGATTTTCTTCAACAAACGATGTATCACCGTCCGCGATGAGTGCTGCCGCCGCCATGATTATCATGTTTCCGCATTCCTCAACGGGCATCTGGCCTTTTTCTTTGAGTACGGGCTTTTCTCCGCCGCGGTCAACATTGTACACCTGACCTGTAACGATAGGGTACTGACCTGCATCGTGCGGAGCAAAATCGAAAATCCATTCTTCCTGACGCGCATATTTTGCAATCGGGATGAGCATTCCGCGGACGAGCTCGGGGTTATAAATGAGGTAAAGCGGAATCGCAGGATAGCTTACATCGACTGTAACGGCGCATCCATTGGAGAAGCATTCTTTTGAAATGAAGAGAACTTTTCTATCATTATCAATAACGAGCTTCTGGGATGCGATTGCCTGACGGTATGACAACTCGCAGATTTCAGCGTATTTTTCTCCGCCGGCGCGTGTCGCATCAAGGAAAAGTCTGTCGCTGAACGCAGAGCATTTTCTCATGGTATCGTTATAGTCAGCATATGCTTCGCCGATCGCCTGAACGATAGTCTTTCCGTTGCGGTTCCAGTAAGATCTGAGCTTGTCGCCGAAATAATCAATCGAATAGATATCGTCATACGAGAACATGAAAAGCGCCGAGTTTTCGCAGTCTGTGCTGAGATCGGTCTCTGCGGAAACGAAAGTCATGTCACCGATTTTCTCGGATGAAACATTTCCGCTGCCGACTGCGAGATAGAAGTAACCCCAGTCGATTCTGATGTTGTCACCGGAACGCGCGAGAACAGGCTGGTTTACGCTTCCCATTTTCACTGCAGTAAATCCGTCTCCCGTGAGCGTTTCGACAACGACATCGTCATCTCCCTTATTGTTGAGACAGATTTCCTCGGAGACACAGATCTTCACTTTTACATCGTGACTTTTGCCGTCTGCTGATTCAACCTCGGTTCTGAGATAGCTTACCGGGCGAGTGAGAAGCTCGTAATCATCGGGCAGAACGGGAGAGGTGAATGTGAGTCTGAGGATTACGCTGTCGCTCTCGAATGTGTAGTAAGTCGAGGTGGCATCGCAGTCACGGTAAGTCTGATTGAGCGCGGGGATGTTATCGGATTCGGTCTTTCCCATGAAACGGTATGTCTTGCCATCGATTTCAGCAAGTCCGAGGATCGTGTTGTGAGCGCAGGTCCAGTGTATTGTCTGCGAATCGGTGAGAACGTCTGTCTGTGACCATACTGAAAAATAAGGATCGATTGTGATAAGCGGTATTGCCGGGGGTCTGAGCTGCATAGTTGAGCCTCCTTGAGCATTATATTTTTCTTGAATACAGAATACCACAGATTAGTAACAAAATCAAGGGTATATTATTAAAGTATCCGGCAAAAACATCGCAAAAATTAACATTTTTGTGTATTCCCGTGTTATAGGGTCGCAATGTCACATTGCACAGCGCGGCATATTATATAAATGAGGACAGCCGCAGTATTGCCTCGGTGTCCATTTTCAGAAAGAAAACAGGTATACGAATATGCCGGTTAATGTAAAGATAGGGATTCTGGGCGGAGACAGACGTCAGCTTGCCTGTGCCGCCTGTCTGTCCGGGAATTATGAATGTGCGCTGTGGGGCTTTGCTTCGGTGTATTCCACTCCCGACGAGAAATATATTGCCGAATCGGTCAGGTGCGCCGACTGGGAATCAGCAGTAAAATGCGCCGATGCAATAATACTTCCGCTGCCCGTGAGCCGTGACGGGGTCAGACTGTCCTGCCCGCTCGCGAATCCAAACGGTGAAGAACCGATCGTACGTCTCATGGAAATCTGCGAAAGAATGTCGCGCGGGTCAGTGTTGCTGGGCGGTATTATTCCGCAGGTGGTAAGACGGTACGCTTCAGAGCACGGTATTGAGACATACGACTATTACGATTCCGAAGAGCTTCAGATCAAAAATTCCGTTCCGACTGCCGAGGGAGCGATTGCGGCGTGTATCGGAAATCTTCCGGTTACCGTGTCGGGAATGAAAGCTGCTGTTTTCGGATATGGAAGAACGGGACGTACACTTGCCGTGAGACTTCGTGCGCTGGGAGCTGAGGTATATACGGTCGCAAGGAGCGTCAAAGATCTCTCGTGGGCTGAGTGTGACGGATGCGTTCCCGTACCGCTTGACGAATACAGATTGCTCCCCGTGAAGTGCGACGCCGTGTTCAATACAGTACCGAGTCTGATTTTCGACAGGGAACTGCTCGACAAAACCGATGCGGGAACGACAATATTCGAGCTGTCGAGCGGATGCGCGGGAGTCGATTCGGGATACGCCGCAGAGCGAGGGATCAGAGTCATACCCTTGCCGTCGCTTCCCGGGAAAACATCTCCATTGACAGCCGGGGAGATCATATGCTCTGTGGTAAGGTCATACATTGACGGAAAATTTGCCGGAGGAGAAAAATAATGAAGAAAAAACTCGGATTTGCAATGTGCGGCTCGTTCTGCACGCATGAAAAAGCTCTCGACGTTATGCGTGGTCTTGCCGAAGAGTACGACGTGATCCCGATTTTGTCCGAGATTTCTGCGTCGACCGATACAAGATTCGGTACATCGGTCATGCTGAGAGAAAAAGTGACGGGAATCTGTGGAAGAGAGCCGGTCATGTCAATCGTCGAAGCGGAAAAATTCGGCCCGTCATCTCCGCTTGACTATATGATAATCTGTCCGTGTACCGGAAATACAGCGGCAAAAGTAGCCTGCGGAATCACGGACAGTACTGTTACAATGGGTGCGAAAGCTCACCTCAGATGCGACCGTCCGCTGCTGATAACACTCGCAACAAATGACGCGCTTTCGGGGAACATCGTGAATATCGGCAAGCTGATGCAGAGGAAGAATATCTGGTTTGTTCCGATGAAGCAGGATGATGTGTCGGCAAAACCTCATTCGCTTGTCGCTGATTTTTCCATGTGCGCCGAGTGCCTTGAGCTGATGAAAAACGGCATACAGAAGCGTCCGCTGTTCCTGTGATGCGGTATTTAGGATAAAACGCACAAAAAAACTTGAAATTTCATCGAGGATGTGTTAAAATAAAAGAAATGTTTTCGGCTTGTTTTTTACCTGCCGCTGAACAAAATTGCTCCGCCGATCCGTTCTCTGTTGTCTGATATGATTCACGGGCGTGCGGGGGAGGATGAATAATGAATTTTTTGAAAATCAAATTGGACGGACGCGAGAAAATCATCGTTCAGAGGACGGTGTTCGCTTCCGCCGCGTTTATTCTCGTTTTTTTCTCTATTCTCGCGTATTCCGTAATGTTCAAAGGAGCGAATTATCCCGCAAACATTGCTTCACCTGCTGTAAACGAGTCTTCCGATTCGGATGAGACACTTGCCGCAGTCGGTGAGCCGGAGTTTTCGTATGATCTTGTTAAGCTGACATTCGGCGGTACCTGCACTACGGCAACAATGCTCGGAAGTGAGGCTTACGGCACATTCGGCAGCGAATACAACGAAAGAGGAGAGACACATTTCTTCGGGCACATCTCGGAATTTTTCTCCGCTGACGACATGACGCTTGTCGGACTGAATGCGGTTCTTAGCGATTCGGATAACCTTGTCCAGGCGGAAAAAGAGGTGCGTGAATGGTACAGAGCTCCGTCTGCTTATGCAGGAATATTCACATTCGGCGGCATTGAAGCGGTTTCGCTTGAGTGTGAGAGATCAAAAGACTACGGCGCTGAAGGATACGCCGATACCAAAGCCGCTCTCGAAAATGCAGGTCTTGTCTGGGGTGACTCCGGAAAGGCGATCTATAAGGAGTATTCCACAGGCATCGGAACTGCATATTACTGCTCCGTGCTAAGGGAAAGTGATTCCGAGGGTATAATTTCATGGATCATGAACGCGCGTCAGAATTACGATTTCGTTGCGCTGTATTTTTTCGATAACGAAAAAGGAAATGTTCCTTCAGATGCGAAAAAAGCACTGTTCCGCTCATATATTGACGCAGGCGCGGATCTTGTAATCGGAACAAACGGCGATTCACTCCAGCCGTATGAAGAATACGGAAACGGCATCGCTGTGTATTCTCTCGGATCGCTGATCGACGGAGCGTCAAAATACGGTGAAAAATACTCCGCGCTCGCTTGTGTTGAGCTGAGATCAAACGGCGGAGAACTGACCGAGACTGTTTTTGACATAGTTCCGGTTGTCAATTATAATGAAAGCCATGCGTGGTGTCCGTCTATCGTTTCGGATTCGGATATCAGCGGAAAGATTCTGTCCTTCATGAAAGGCGAGACTGATAAGATCGGGTGACGGCTAAAAATGCTGAACAAATTTCGTTCACGGTACATAATTTCACATTAAACTGTAAATAATACGAGAGGAATCCCATACAAGAAACGGATTCCGATAATATTACAGGATGGTGTCAAATCATGGAAATGAACAAGAAACCCAACCACTCTATCGCCTGCACGGTAACTCAGTGCGCAAACCACGCTCATACCTGCGATTTCTGCGCGCTTGACAAGGTATCTATCGGTACTCACGAAAACAACCCCACAGTAAAGCAGTGTGTAGACTGCGAGTCTTTTATTCTTGACGCAAAGAACTGCAAGGACTGCGGAGAAACAAAGTAAAACGATATAGTATATCAAACAGAACCGCGGATTATTTGAGTCTGCGGTTTTTGTTTTGGATAGAATTCACGTAGACTTTCCATAACAGACTCGGCATATTTAAAGTGTATCCCACGAATCCGACAGAGGGATCAACTGTGTTTTTTTCATAATGTCAGCAGATGACAGTATGATTTTTTTGGGGGGATGTAAACAATATGTGAACGAGTTGCTTTTTTTGAATAGATCCGGTCAAAAAATATATAACATTTCACGCAGAATTTCCGACAGTATTAATAAACATAAGATACACTTATCGAATAATAAGAAATAGTTGTTTGGCATGGGGTGCGATATGTAATTGTAACATATTATGTAAATAAGCATTGCACGGAAGTATGTTTTACGACCGCTTTGCTTGATGCGGAAGTGCATATACAACCGCATATCTTGTATTAATATACAAAAGAGTAATTGAACAATGTTCAACATGAAGAAACTCGCATCCGCGGCTCTCGCAGCAGTTATGTCCGTTATGACATTTGCATCCTGCGGCGGCGGAGAAGACACAGCAGGCACAATCCGGATCGGCGTATCCGGTTCTTCCACAGATATCCTCGGCGGCTTCACGAACTCATCCGGCGTAGTTGAAATCGCACGTAAGGACAACGTATTCCGGATGTGCTTCACAGACCCCAACCGGGGTACAGCTTCCGCTGAATACATCAAGGGCAACAATATCGGTACAAACATCGCAGTTATCTACGACAGCTCCGACGCATACTCCGTAGGTATCTACACAAAGTTCATGACCAAGGCTGCTGAACTCGGTCTCAATGTAGTAAGCGAAACAAGCTTCCCGAGCGATGACACAACTGACTTCAACGTACAGCTCACAGAAGCGAAGAACGCAGGCGCAGACCTCATTTTCCTCCCGATCTACTCACACCCGCATCTCTCATCATGCAGCAGGCTGAGTCCGCAGGATACGAATTCAAGTATTTCGGCGTTGACGGTATGGACGGTATCCTCACAATCGAAGGTTTCGATACATCCCTCGCTGAAGGCGTAAACTCAAAGTTGACAAAATCAATGTGTATTACGGCGCTATCCACGCTGTTCACGGAGTTTCTTTTGAAGTAGGCGAGGGCGAAGTAGTAACTCTCATCGGGACGAACTGTGACGGAAAGAGCACAATACTCCAGACAGTATCGGGACTTCTCATAAGCAAGACAGGCTCGATTGAATTCAAAGGCAAGAACATTTCCTCGATTGCTCCCAACAAAGCAGATGCTTACAATGGGACGCGCGCTCATGAGTAATCCCAAGCTCCTTATGCTTGACGAACCGTCTATGGGCCTTGCTCCGATCCTCGTCGAGCAGATTTTCGATATCATCAAATCTCTCCACGCGGCAGGTACAACAATCCTTCTCGTTGAGCAGAACGCATCAATG
>CAZPPN010000041.1:7525-10363 GCA_964588425.1 uncultured Ruminococcus sp.
TTGCTGACCGTGCTTACGTTCTTGAAACGGGCGAGATCACGCTCACAGGCACAGGCGAAGAACTCAAGCGAAGCGACAGCGTCAGACGTGCGTATCTCGGCGGCTAAAACAAAAATCAGGTTTCGGTTTATCAGCCGGAGCCTTTTTTGTTGCAATTTACCGTGCGGCGTGGTATAATCTAATCATAAAATATTACTTTGGATCGGATTATGAAACTACTGAGAGCTTTGAAAAATGCGCGGTCTGCGGCGAGAACGTCATGCGATGTACCTGCTCAACAGAATACATGCGGCATACGTCAACTCTGATCGGCGGATATTCGTACTGCGTGCTCACTTTTTATAAGAGCTTCGGCAGCTACGGCGCAAGTGAACGTATTACGGAGAAAATGATCTTCGCGCTCAAGGAACGTGGAGAATACGCCGATTTTTTCGCAGATGAAATCTCACGCGAACTCAAAAGACTGTTTGCAAGAGCGGATATGGACATCTCGGAGTGGATCATCACCTATCCACCGCGCTCTTTGGTCAAACTGAGACAGTACGGATTCGATCAGTGCGAGCTTGTTGTGAAACGGATATCGGAAAAGCTCGGTATTCCGTATGTCGGTCTGTTCGAGAGAATTGACGGTGAGGAGCAGAAATCTCTCGGAGCACAGGACAGAGCATTGAACGCAGATGCTACATTAAAGATAAAAAAGGAACTTGTAAAGAAAGGGGGAAAGTACATAGTTTTCGATGATATAATAACGTCGGGATCAACCATGAGTACCGCTGCACGCAACCTGTATTTCTGCGGGGCGGCTGAGGTTTTCCCTGCGGCGATCGCGAAAAGTATGCCTAAAGAATAGTACCGAAGGAGACATTATGATAAAAGAATTGCTTGAAAAAAGAAATCTTCCCGAACTTCTCAGAATGAATGACGGCAGAGAAGTGACACGCGACAGCTTCCCAGAAAGACGCCGCGAGATGCTTGACATACTTGAGGAATGGGAGTACGGCAGGATGCCCGAGAAATGCGGTGAGACCGTTTGGAATGAGGTGTCGTCAGAGGATAATATCTGCGGAACGGCTGTTACAAAATGCGTTGAGATCACATTCCCGACACCCGACGGTGAATCATTCACATTCCCGATCAGCGTCACGATCCCGAAAGCGGCGTCAGCGGAAAACAAAATGCCAGCGATCGTGTTTGTTTCATTCAACTACCCTAAGTATTACCCGATCGAAGAAGTCATAGAGCAGGGAGTTATCGTCGCCGATATGTACATGGAAAATGTCGCGCTCGATACCAACGAGGATGAATTCATGAATCTCATGGCATCTCATCTTTTCAAAAACGGCAAGCGCGGAGAATGTGATACGGGCAAGATCGGTATGTGGGCGTTCGCTGCGTCAAGAGTGCTCGATTATCTCCTGTCACTCGATTGCGTCGACGAAACAAAAGCGGCAGTCATGGGGCACTCCCGTCTCGGCAAAACAGCTCTTTGGGCAGGCGCAAATGATGAACGGTTTACTCATGTCTATTCAAACGATTCGGGATGCTCGGGCGCGGCGATCACAAGAGGAAAAGTGGGCGAGAAGTTCCCGAGTATATCAAAAGTGTTCCCGTACTGGTTCTGCGAAAAATTCCAAGAGATCGCAGGCTCGGTCGAAGCATCGGAATCTGCTGTGTTCGATCAGCACTACCTGCTCGCCTGCTGCTGTCCGAGAAAGGTTTATATAGCATCGGCAGAACTCGACGAATGGGCAGATCCCGTCTCGGAATACCTCTGCTGTGCCGCTGTATCACCTGCATGGGAGCTGTACGGCATCGACGGATTTGTTCATCCCGAGAAGCTGCCCGAGGTGTGGGACAGATTTGCAGACGGAAATATCGGCTATCATCTCAGACCCGGCGGACATTTTCTCTCGCGTCACGACTGGATGAGATTTGTTGCGTTTCTTAAAGAATAACTTGAAATAACTGAATAAAAGCGAACCCAGCCGTAAATAATAAAATATCATATTATTACGGTGAGGCTCGCTTTATGAAATATATTATCTCTTTTACAGCATCATGTCTCGCGGCGGCTGTCCTGCTTTCCTTCGCTCCGGTACACGGCGAGGCTGAGATTTACGATGATGTTCTCAGACTCCATGTAATCGCGGAATCCGATTCGGCAGAGGATCAGGCTCTGAAGCTGAAAGTCCGTGACGCTGTACTCGGGTGTGTTTCGACGCAGCTTTCGTCGTGCGGATCGTATGATGAGGCGTACTCATGCGTTGAAGCGATGCAGGATGACATTCTCGCGGCAGCGGCGGAGTGTGTGATTCAGAACGGCGGCGACTGTTCGGTTTCACTTGAACTCGGACGCGAGAAGTATCCGACACGGGATTACGGTTCGGCATCTCTTCCGGCAGGGGTATACAACTCTCTCAGGATTGTGCTCGGCGATGGAGAAGGGAAGAACTGGTGGTGCGTGCTGTTTCCGTCGGTCTGCATGGGATTTGCATCAGCGGAGAGGGATGAATACGCATCGGTCGGTCTTACTCCGGCGGAGTACAGAATCATAACCGGAGACAGCGGTAATATCAAAGTAAGGTTCAGAATCCTTGAAATTATCTCCGAAATCGCACACGAAATTTACGAAATTTTTTAAATAATTTTTTTGAAAAATTGAAAAAAGGTGTTGACAAATGTTCTGCGATGTGGTATAATATCATCGTTGCAGGGAAAGAACGAAGAAACTTCAAAAAATGTTCTTGATTTGTTAACAAATGGCGGAATAGCTCAGTTGGCTAGAGCAACCGGTTCATACCCGGTAGGTCATGGGTTCAAGTCCAATTTCCGCTACCA
>CAZPPN010000042.1:0-10264 GCA_964588425.1 uncultured Ruminococcus sp.
GTAAAGGCTCTCTGATTTATCGGGTACAATAACTCAATATAACAAGAAAGACTGCTTTCCTCATTTCGGACGGCAGTCTTTTTTATCTGCATATCATTGTATATCCTATTCCCTGAGCCGCGACGATTTCGGTTTTTGATCCAACATAACTGAGTTTATGACGCAGATTGCTTACGTGCTGTCTCAGAGATGACTCTGTGCATTTGATTCCATGACTCCTTATGCTGTCAATAATGAACTTCAGCGGCACATTCCCGTAACCACCGACGATCAGTATCTGCATTATGATAAGCTCAGTTTTCGTCAGATATACAGCCATATTCCCCACGATCATCTCGCTGCACGGAATATCAATAAGTATATCACCTTTACCGAAACACCGTTTTTCACCGTATCTGAAATGCGCGTTGATCTTAATTACAGCTTCTCTTACGCCGAGACGTCTTGTTCGGTATTTGGGCATATAATAATCATCATGATGTCCGAGTACGATGACATTTGTTTTCGCACCCACTCCGGCGACGATTCTTTCACATCCATTCTCGTATGTCTGATCGGTCAGTATGATCTCCGGATGCTCACAATTCAGCATTTTTCTCAGCTCACCCAAAGATCCGATACGTTTGACGCCGTATTTTTCAAGACTCAGTATCTCTTCAAGCATATTTCCGACATTTGAATCTTTTATAAGAATAAATATCTTTTCCATATATACCAAAAAATCAAAACGGAGCAGCACGCAGCCACTCCGCAGTTTTAATTGAATCAATAATTATCCGAGTATCTTATCCATGATCTCAGGCATCTGGGTATATTTGTCAACTGTAACAAAATCAATTTCCGACTGATATACTGCCTCGTCATTGCCGCCCATGCCGTAATCGTCGCCGAAATAGAGAATTTCATCGAGCGAGCAGCCTTCTTCTTCGCAATAGAGCTTGAGGGCATGGTATTTATTATACGGATTCGGCGCCATATCGAAAGAGGATGATCCGCCTACAAATACCGTGTATTCCGGGAAACGGTTCTTCACGATATCGTAAACTGCGCGGCGCTTTGATCTGTCGGGGTCGAAAACGAGCTTATCGCTGATATCCGCTTTTGTTCCGAGCACGGGGAATGTAACGCATCCGGACGGATGAATCTCAACAGTCTCTCCGGCATACTCGGTAAAGCCGAACTCCTCGCGAAGCTGATCCACTCTCTCGCGCACCGAAGGAATATCACAGGGCATGGTAACGTCACGCACTACCTCGATACCGCCCTTGCTTTCGCTGTAAACGGCATACTGAAGTCCGTAGTTACCGATAATATCAACGGGATATTCCCTGAGCTGTGTGAAAATACGCTTCACCTGTCCTGCTCCGACGATGATGATCGTCATTCCGCGGGATTTTGCCTTTTCAAGTGCGGCAAGATTTTCGTCCGTGATCCATGTGCGGTGTTCGGTAAGTGTTCCGTCAAGGTCAAATGCGAAGATTTTCTTCTTTTCGATGTTGATGACTTTGTTTCTGATATCCATGCTCGTGTGCTCCCCAATTCCTGATTTGCTGTTGCTGAATTTTGCTGTTTATGTGTTTTGCTGATTATTTCCGCTTCATTCCGAGAATGCGTTCTTCATCCGGTGTGACATACGCGGTCCAGTTTGTCGTATAGATCACAAATCCCGGTTTTGCTCCGGCAGGTTTCTTTACCTTTGCGACTTTTGTATAGTCAACGGGAATCATTACCCCGCCTTTAGCCTTTGAGTTGTACGCCGCGATCTCTGCAGCTTCCGTGAATGCTCTCTCGACGGGTTCATCCTCTCCGTCCTTGCACTCGAGAACAACGTGCGATCCCGGCTGATTCTTAACGTGGAACCACCAGTCTGAGCGTTCTGCCAGATTTGTGGTGAGATAGTCGTTCGCGATATTGTTTCTTCCGCAGAGGACTGTATATCCGTCCGAGGTGATATATTTCGCGATGCTCGGCTGGTTGTTCTTCTTTTCCGTATAGTTTTTCATCTTCGACGCATAGCCGCTGCTGTAAAGCTCCGCTCTGATCTCACCGAGTTCTTTCTCCCCCTCAGCTCTTGAGAGTGCGTCGAGAACGGTGTAGACATATTCAAGCTCCGCCTCCGCCATACTGATCTGTTCGGTCAGACGGACACGCGCCGTTTTGGATTTGTTGTATTTTTTGTAGTACACCTGAGCGTTCGCGGACGGTGAGAGGCGTTTGTCAAGAGGGATCGTTATATCCTCGCAGTCGTCGCTCCAGTAGTTCTGGAGAGTACACTCCTCCATTCCGCGGCTGAGGCGGTATATGTTCGCTGTAATGAGATCTCCCCACAGCTTGAATTTTTCACCGTCATCGCACGCCGCAAGCTCGTCACGCTGAAGATTGATCTTCTTTGTGATTCGTGTCTCGGCGTTTGTCAGCAGCTTGAAGATATCCCCTGCTTTTTTGTGCAGACGTTCCTCGCGGCTTCTTTCACCGAAATACACATCAATCAGTCTGCCGAACGATTCAACCTCTTCCGTTACAGCGGATGCGCCGTACTGTCTGATCTCCGTGAATGCGTACTCGATCGGTATTCCGTCATGATTCTTCACAACAACGGGACTTCCGTTGATATCGCGGATCCGCCCGATCATCTCAAAGAATTTCGCCGTCAGTTCCCTTGCCGACTCCTGCATCGTTGCATCGGTCTTCCCGGCAGCTCTGTACACGATCTCACGCGCAATCAGAGGCGAAATTCCGGCGAAGTGCGACATTATGAATTTCTCCGCGCTCTTGTCGGGTTCAGCCTGCGCAGCAAGTGATTTGAAAACTCTCTCGTCAACTTCATCGGAGAGCGGATCGTGCTTGTCCTGTTTCGGCGGAAGCTCGTATGTCATTCCGGCAAGAACCTGACGCTTTTCGCTTGTCGTGAAATCTATCGACTTGAGCACACCGATGATCTTGTCTTCGGCATTTGTGATAATTATGTTCGAAAAACGTCCCATAAGCTCGCATATGACGTGTTTTTTCGTCGCGAACCCGAGATCGTCATGAGTGTCAAACGTCAGTCTCGCTGCTCTCTCAAATCCGAGCTGCTCTGCACCTGCGAATCTCGCGCCCTGGAAATGCTTTCTCAACATCATGCAGAACATCGGCGGAGTTGCGGGATTCTCGGGCTTGATTGCGGTCAGATTCATTCTTGATCCGTTTCCGCCTGCCGAGATGTCGAGTCTGTGTTCCTCACCGCCGCATCTGATAACGAAAACCGCTTCATCGCGCGACGGCTGATATATTTTGTCTACCTTTCCGCCTGTCAGCTTCTCATTGAGTTCAGCAATGACAAAGCGGAGCATACCGGCATCATACGCCATTTATTTTACCTCTTGGAATTCTGTTAGTTATCCTCGCCGTCGGTGTTTTTGTAGCATACAAACGGCAGAGTGCGTCTCACGAGACTGAATCCCGCCGATTCCGCTGTTTTCACCGACGCTGTGTTGTCATCCGCGCAGACGTATTTCACGATCTGACCGAGTCCCGCAAAATAGTCAGCAATGCAGGCGACGCAGGATGAAGCAAAACCACGACATCTGTATTCTTCTTCACATTCGACGGTCATCTCGATCATGTCGTCATCGGAAATATCGTTGATTCCGGCATAACACACTATTTTTCCGTCAACTTTAATTACAGCCATGCGGTCAAGCGCGTCATCCGGATCAAGCTCAAATTCGTCAAGCGCAATATCGTCCCACACTTCCCCGTCAAGCGAGGAGATGATCTCACATTCCGGAAGAATCTTTGATCTGTCGATATCCGTCGATCTGTATTCGAGATGCACATGGTCAGCCGCCCACGATGTGTCGTATCCCATTTCATTCATGACAGGACTGAGCTGTGTGAGCAGAAATTCTCTCGCCGCATCCGAGAAAGGATCAGTGCCGAAACGCGATTCATACTCCTCCGCGATCTTCACACAGAAGGAATACGCCGTGATGGTCAAGTCTCCGCTGACCTCGTCACGCACAATCTCCACAGGAAGAGCGATATGATATCCCGTCGATATTATTTCTTTTTCAAATTCAAAATCTTCTGTACGTACCATATCTCCTCCGTTTATTCCGCCGCAGATCCGCCAGATACCACAAAATAGCAGTCCGTGAAACGCTCGTCAAGACGTTCTCTGCGGTTCTCAACGCTTCTGTCGGCTGTCAGTCCATAATAGTCATAGAACTTATCAAAGTCGGAGTTGTCAACAAAATATGCCGCACCGTCTCCTCCGAGGGGAAAAACAAATCTGTCATGGGTTTCAGCCGATGCTGTCGACTGTGAGTAATATGTGTTGATGAACACGATATTCTTATACGGAAACGCCGCTTCAAGATCAATTCTGAGATCAGCTTCGGATGAAAGCTCACGGCTGTCCACTACGCAGAGCGCGCTTCTCTCACAGGTCTCAAAAACTGCCGCGATCCTGTCAGCAAGTGCGGATTCTGTTCCGTTATCGGAGTACGACGCCGCGCCGAATTTTCTCGCAGGATTCATCATACGGTTGATAAAGTAAAGCTCGGAGATATATTCTCTGAACGAAGATGTGATATCGGTCTG
The DNA here is from genome assembly GCA_964588425.1 of uncultured Ruminococcus sp. Taxonomy (GTDB): domain Bacteria; phylum Bacillota; class Clostridia; order Oscillospirales; family CAG-272; genus UMGS1696. The sequence goes on from CAZPPN010000042.1 coordinate 4,585, forward strand.
ATCTTTGAGTGTGCTCAGCGCAGTATTGTACGCAAGCTCATCCGCCGAGTCAAACACAGCGGTGACGTATTCCATCTCATCCGACTCCAGATCAAGGATCACATCGGAGATATTGTTGTACTGCTTCACGAAGCGTGTGAAATGTCCGAGAATATCATAGCTCTCGGCAACTGCACCGTCTATTCCCACAACGATCAGATCAGCCGCGGACACTTCAACTCTCTCGTCATAGTAAACCGCATAGGTGTTGTTGTCGGGATTGAATTTTTCCGCGCTGACTCTAACAAGCAGAGGATAGATCAGCTCAAGCCCTCCCGGAGTCAGAAACAGAAGTGCCGCTGACTGTATTATGATCACCGCCAGAACAAACACGGCGATATGTCTCAGATATTTTTTCATTCGGCTGCCTCACCGTAAATTCATAAAATACACATGGAGATCTCACAGAAATTACTTACTTATTATTTTAACTTATTTAGTATATAAAAGTCAATGATTTTTATAAAATCTTTCAGTGAAATAAATGGATATTGTCGGCGAGTGCTGATTATTTTCACTTTTTTGCATAATTTTTCCTCCCGAAAAGATTCCGTAATCAGTCGAGTTATAAAAAGTTACAAATATTAATATTCTGCTGTGGAAATCCGCGGCGGGATATGGTATAATAGACGATGAATATGCTGAAATATTAAAATGAACTAATTTTCCCCTTTAGCGAAAGGATTCTGATAATAATGCCGAAATATATAGAAAAAGTCGAAAAATTCACCATTCCCGTCATACCGCTCAGAGGGATCGTTTCGTTTCCCTCGATACCCGTGAATTTTGAACTTGAAAGAGAAATTTCAAAAAATGCGTGTCAGGCTGCAACAAGCGGAGATATGCTTGTATTTCTTCTCACACAGAAGGACATCCGTGTTGACGATCCCAAACCCGAGGATCTTTATTCCGTCGGATGTGTTGCAAAGATCAAGCAGACTCTCAAAAAGCCGCAGAACGGAAACATCCGCGTTGTTGCTGAAGGTTATTGTCGCGCTTCCGTAATCGAGATCAGACGTGAGAGAGACCACTATGTTGCCGATGTCATGGCGAAAACTATGGCGGGTGATTTCGCGATGAGCGACGTCAGGGCGGAGGCGGTTATGACAGAGATGATGAACAGCCTCGAAGAAAGGATCCGCTTCATGCCGCAGTTCTCCGACGATTTCCTCGTAACAGCAGGTTCGATCACAAACCCCGGACTTCTCGCTGACTTTATCGCATCAAGTGTGTTCATCCGTTTCCAGGACAAGGTTGACATTCTCTCCGTATTCGATCCCATGAAGAGAGCCGAAAAAGCGATCATCCTAATGGAAAGCGAGATCAAACTGCTTCAGACAGAGCTTGAAATCCAGCAAAAAGTAAAGCAGGCTGTTGACGAAAATCAGCGCGATTATTACCTCAGAGAACAGCTCAAAGTCATCGAAAACGAACTCGGACTTGACGATGATGTTGAAGAATACACAAAAAAGCTCGCTGAGACAAAGCTCCCCGAAGAAGTAAAGGAAAAGCTCGAGAAGGAAGTCGCAAAGCTCGGCAAAACTCCTCAGGGATCGCCCGAAGCCACAGTCATCCGCAACTACATCGACACCTGCCTTGAGATTCCGTGGAACAAGAAAACCAAAGACAGACTCGATCTCGCATCCGCAAGAAAAATCCTCGACGCGGATCATGACGGGCTCTCAAAGATCAAGGAACGCATCATCGAATTCCTCGCGGTCAAGCAGCTCAATCCCGATCTCAGAAACCAGATTCTCTGCTTCGTAGGACCTCCGGGAGTCGGAAAAACCTCTCTCGGCGCATCGATCGCTCATGCCATGAAGAGAAAATACGTCCGTGTTTCCCTCGGCGGCATCAGAGATGAGAGCGACATCAGAGGTCACAGAAAAACATACATCGGCTCCATGCCCGGACGTATCATCAACGCGCTCACTCAGTGCGGCTCACTCAATCCTGTTATGCTTCTTGACGAAGTTGACAAGATGTGCTCCGATGTTCACGGCGATCCGGCATCCGCGCTTCTTGAAGTTCTCGACGGTGAGCAGAACAAGAATTTCCGCGATCATTTTATCGAGCTTCCCGTGGACCTGTCCGAGTGTATGTTCATTGCAACCGCAAACACACTCGACACCATTCCGCGTCCTCTTCTCGACCGAATGGAAGTGATCGAGCTTCACACATACACACCGTCCGAAAAGCTCGCAATCGCGAAAAATCACCTCCTCCCCAAGCAGCTCAAGCGTCACGGTCTCTCAAAGCGAGTTCTGAAAATCTCCGACGATGCAATCGAAGAAGTAATCGCAGGCTACACACGCGAATCGGGCGTCCGCAATCTCGAGAGAGAACTGGCGTCGATCTGCCGCAAAGCTGCAAAGGCGATGATCGAGGAAGAGAAAAAATCCGTCTCGATCTCCGCATCCGATATTGAGAAATACCTCGGTCCGAGAAAGATCATTGATGACGAGATCGTAAAGAAGGATCTTGTCGGTGTCACAAACGGACTTGCATACACCGAAGTCGGCGGCGATCTTCTCAAGGTTGAAGCACTTCCGGTTGAAGGTACGGGCAAGATCGAGCTGACAGGTACTCTCGGAGACGTCATGAAAGAATCGGCGCACATTGCCGTTACATACATCAGAGCACACTGCTCGGAATACGGCATCCCCTCAGATTTCTACAAAACAAAAGATATACATATCCATGTACCCGAAGGAGCTGTTCCGAAAGACGGTCCGAGCGCGGGTGTTACAATGACAACATCCCTCGTCAGCGCGCTCTCGGGCATCCCGGTACGTCACGATATCGCTATGACAGGCGAGATTTCCCTCACGGGACGTGTTATCGCAATCGGCGGACTGCGCGAAAAATCAACCGCAGCATATTCAATGGGCATCCGCACGATTCTCATTCCCAAGGACAACATGAGAGATATTCCCGAGCTTGATCCCATCGTTGCACGCGAAGTCAGATTCATCCCCTGCGAAACACTCGACGATGTTCTCTCGAACGCTCTCGTACGCCGCTGTGAATGCTCCGTTACCATCCCCGTACAGGATGAGACCCGCGATGACAACGGCTGCAAAAAAGAAGACATGATCATTCCTCCCTCATCGGGTGAGAGAATCTACGGTACTGTTTGACAGCAACTGTATAAGAAGGACTTTTATGAAACCGAACTTAAATAACGTAAATCTTAAAATATCCGCCGGTATCCCCAAGCAGTTCCCTGCCGACAGACTTCCGCAGGTTGCTTTCTCGGGCAGATCCAATGTCGGAAAAAGCTCGCTGATCAACTCCCTGCTCAACAGAAAAAGTCTCGCGAGAGTCAGCGGTGAGCCCGGCAAGACGATTACGATCAACTTCTACGACATCGACAAAAAGATGTACCTCGTTGACCTCCCCGGATACGGTTACGCCAAGCGCACATTCGAAGACAAAAAGAAATGGTCTGCGCTGACCGACGGATATTTCACAAGCAATAAAAACATCGACTCTGTCAAGCTCATCTGCCAGCTTATCGACTCGCGCACAGGCCCGACAGAGGACGACTACGATATGCTCTACTACCTCAGAGAAGCAGGACTGCCGCACATTATCGTGGCAACAAAAACCGACAAGCTCAACGCAGGTGAGAAAAAGGAATTCGCCGAAATCATCGCAGGAGACGAGCTGACAGCCGATCTTCCCGTAATCATGTATTCGGCAAAATCGGGGCTCGGACGGGATGATCTCTGGAAGCAGATTTATTCCCACTGCGCACTCTGATATCAAGCAAAAATCAACGGAGAACGAAAATGATTTTACACAAATCCTATGATATAAACTCTGACGGACATCTCACAATCGGCGGTCTCGATGCTGTTTCACTCGCCGAAAAATTCGGAACACCGTCATATTTTCTCGACACCGATGCTGTACGCGATATGTGCCGTATGTATAAAAAGGCATTTGCCGAATATCTCGGTGAGAACTCAACTCCCGTTTACGCAGGCAAGGCTCTCTGCTACAAGGGCATCTACAAGCTGATCGCGGAAGAAGGACTCGGAGCTGACTGTGTGTCTCCCGGTGAGCTTTACACAGCCAACGCCGCAGGTTTTCCGATGGATAAGGTTTTCTTCCACGGCAACAACAAGACCGATGCCGATCTCGCGCTTGCTGTTGATCTCGGAGTCGGACACATCGTTGTTGACGGTCTTGACGAGCTTGAAGCACTCAACAGAATCGTCGGCAAAAAAGGTGTGAAGCAGAACATTCTTCTCAGAATTACCCCCGGCATCGACCCCCACACTCACAAGAAAATCGTAACCGGCAATGTTGACTCAAAGTTCGGCATGGCTATCATGACAGGTCAGGCGTTCGAATTTGTCAAAGCTGCTCTTGATGCCGAGAACCTCACACTCGACGGTTTCCACTGCCATGTCGGTTCTCAGATTTTTGACATAGAGCCTTTCACAGAAGCCGCTGACATCATGCTCGCATTCGTTGCAAAGATCGGCGCGGATTACGGCTACAAAGCAAAAATGCTCAATATCGGCGGCGGATTCGGAGTCAGATATACCGAAGAAGATCCTGAGATCGACTACACAGCGAACATCCGTGACCTCGGCTCGGAGATCGACAAAATGTGCGCTCTCTACGGCATCGAAAAGCCCACGATCATCATGGAACCCGGACGTTCAATCGTTGCTGCTGCAGGATCGACTCTGTACACCTGCGGTACTGTTAAGACAGTAAACGGGTTCAGAAGCTATGTTTCCGTCAACGGCGGTATGCCCGACAATCCGAGATACACGCTCTATCAGTCGCAGTACACTATCCTCAACGCATCTCACGCAGATCTCGCGGCGGATTTCGAATGCACAATCGCAGGAAGATGCTGTGAAAGCGGTGACCTGCTTGCTGAGGGCATCAAAATTGCAAAGCCTGTAAGAGGAGATATCATCGCAACACTCGTCACAGGCGCTTACAACTACTCTATGGCGTCAAACTACAACCGTCTCCCCCGCCCGCCGATCGTAGAAATCGCAGGAGGAGAGGCAAAGATAGCAGTACGCCGCGAAACTTATGAGGATCTCATTTCCCACGACAACTGATCAGATAATAACGGAGGAATAAATTGAACGGTTCAATAGCAAATCAACTGATCGAATTTCTCTTTGTAATCCCCTGCGTGCTTATAGCGCTCACAGTACACGAAGTCGCTCACGGATGGATGGCTTTCAGACTCGGTGATCCGACAGCGCGCAATCTGGGACGTCTGACACTCAATCCGCTGAAGCATCTCGATCCGATGGGCACGATCTGCATGATCTTCTTCCATTTCGGATGGGCGAGACCTGTGCCGATCAACTCGCGTTATTTCAAAAAGCCGAGACGTGATATGGCGCTCACAGCCGCAGCCGGACCTATCTCCAACTTCATCATGGCATTTCTCGGAATCCTGCTATACGGAATTTTCGGAGCGATTTTCTCCGCTTTCCCCGCAGGATCAGGATTCACATTTTACATACAGTATGCCGCTATGTCGATGCTGTATTATTTCCACATCCTCAATCTTTCCCTCGGAATGTTCAATCTCATCCCCGTTCCTCCGCTTGACGGATCGAGGATCTTCCTCACATTCCTTCCGGCGAAGTATTAT
>CAZPPN010000043.1:0-10251 GCA_964588425.1 uncultured Ruminococcus sp.
AGCGTGCTCCCCTGTCAGCTTGTAGATGAGCCATGAGTCGACTGTACCGAACGCGAGGTCACCTGCTTCAGCCTTTTTGCGCGCGCCGGGAACATTGTCGAGTATCCATTTGATCTTGCTCGCGGAGAAGTATGCGTCGGGAACGAGACCAGTTTTTTCGCGGATCATCGGATGATATTCCTTGAGGGATTCAATGATCGGAGCGGTACGGCGGCACTGCCACACGATTGCGTTCATGATCGGAATGCCGGATGCGCGGTCCCATACGATTGTTGTTTCACGCTGGTTTGTGATACCGATAGCGGCGATTTCGTCAGCGCGGATACCTGTTTTCGCGATAACCTCCATCATGCATCCATACTGGGATGACCAGATATCGGTGGGATTGTGCTCAACCCAGCCTTCCTTGGGGTAGATCTGAGGAAATTCGCGGGAGACCATTCCGACGATCTGCTGTTCGTGGTCGAAGATGATAGCACGGCTGGATGTCGTACCCTGGTCAAGAGACATTATGTATTTTTTCATTGTGTGTGCCTTTCTTTCGTTGATGTATATAAAATTGTATTATTCGGAATAACCTGAGATCAGATGAATCTCGCATGATCCGCGCCGAGACCGTTTGTGCCGTTTGTGATAACTCTGATCGAGCCGTCCTCAAGGTTGAGAAGTCTGATCTCACCCGCCTTGCCGAACTCGCTGTGGGTGTAGAGAAGCTCTTTCCCGTCGCTGCTGATGCAATGGGGTCTGAAATCCCAGCATCCTTCGCGCATTTCGGTAAGCGGTGTCTGCTCACCTGTCACGGGATCAATCAGCATGATGCATGATCCGCCCTTTCCCATCGAGGGATCGTAGATAAGCTGCTCGTGATTGCGCTGGGTTTCATCATAGTGACAGTCAGGGTGTGAGCCGGGCATCATGATGCTTGCGATAATCTTGGAGTCGGGAGTCCACATCGGACAGCTCGAGCCGCCCATTCTGTATCCTTCAAGACCGAACGATGTGCCGAAATAATGAACTCTGCCCTCGGTTAAACGTCTGAGATTGCTTCTGTCGGCATTGCATACAACGATGTCGGAGAAGTGATGACCCGGATCGTTTTCTTTCGGAACGCAGTCCTGGAATACGAGCATTTTTCCGTCCGGTGACCATGTCGGACCGAAGAAGAGGTGATCCTGTTCGCTGCAGATATATTTGCGGTTTCCTTCCAGATCCATTGTGTTGATCGCATAGTAGTTGTGCGGATTGTATTCATCGTTCCCGCCGGCAATGTGGAATGCCATCATTGTTTTGTCGGGATTCATGTGCCAGCTGTACGGATAGCCGTTTGTTCGCCACATCTCTTTGACATTCGCGCCATCGATTGATTCGGAAATATCCACGGTGTAAACCACATTGATGTTGTAATCGAAAGAAGCAACGGTGAAGAAGATGTTTTCCTTTATGAACATATAGCCGTTCATCTGAAGACCGGAACGATCCCATTTTGTGAACATCTCTTCAAGCTCGCCTGTCTTGTTGTCCTTGCGGAAGAAGCGGCGGCGTATCTTTCTTTCCATATCATCGCGGAGAGTGTATTTGAAAGCTGCGAGATATGTGTATTTTCCGTCCGGGGAGCTGCCGAAACTGTATGCAGGAAGACCGTCAATATCGGGGATTTTCGGCGCGGCGGGAGTTTCGATCATTTCACCGCTGTCAATGTCAATCGTGAGGTACTGAGCCTTGCCCTGTTCTGCCGAATACTTGTCATAATAAGTAATGAGTTTCATGTTTGTGTCTCCTTATACCGGGGATTTTGTGTTATTGCAATTCACTTACGCCGATTCCGAGAGATGATGCACATTCCGCTTCGTCTCTGCGGCAGGTGAAAATGATGTACTGAGCGTTGATTTCGCCACTGTCAAGGAATGAGAGAACCTTGCCGATTCTGCCCATGTCGATATGCGCGAAGCTCTCGTCAAAGATGACAACGGGGGATTCGCCGCGGAAAACTTCATCTGCAACCGCAGTTCTCAGCGCGAGATAAGTGAGATCTGCCGTGCCGCGTGAGAAAATCTCGGGGGAGACAAATCCATCCCCGTCGATGAGCGTGCAGTTGAGCGACGGGTCGAGGGTGAGAGAGCTGTGCGGTGTTGCGGCGGATATGATCTCCGATGCGCGCGATGCGATTTTCGGAATGATGCCGGACCGCATGGATTCGCCTGCTTTTGCGAGAGCTTTCGCGGCAAGTTCACAGGCATCGTGACGGAGAGAAAGCTCTTCGATGCGCTCGTCGAGAGAAGCGATCATTGTGCCGTATTCGTCGGGGGAGCGTGTGAGTTTTCCTGCTTCAAGGAGTTTTTCTTCAAGCGTTTCTTTTCGTTTCTGAGCGGATTTAAGCGCGCTGTCCGTGAATTCTTTTTCCTTCAGCAGATTCTTTATTCCGTCCTGATCGAGAGACGCCGCGATTTTTCCGTATTCGGTATCGCTGTCGGAATATGACTCAAGATCAGCGGACGGTATGTCGACTCCGTCAAGCTGTTCGTCAAGTGCGCTGAGACGGCCGCGGAGATTTTCGATTTTAGCCGAGATCTGATCCCGTTTTGCCCGTACACCGTCTGATATCTCGTGCAGAGAGGAGATTATGTCGTAAATTTCGCCGTCATCACCTATACCGCTTTCTTTGGCGAGAGTTCTGATACGGTCTGAAGCCGCGTCGAAACGGAGCTTTGATGCATCGAGTGACTGAGCCATGCGTTCTTTTGTAAGAGCCGAGGATGACTGTCTCTCAAGCACGTTCATCTTTTCGCTCACCGCAGTTTCTATCTCAGCTACGGATTCAGCATCCCATTCTTCAAGAAGCGCAAGAAGCTCGCCTCTTGTTTTCGCGTGCTTTATTATGAATACGACGCCCATCACGACGAGAACGAGTGTCATGATAAGCGGCAGTCCGTACATTCCCGTGTTGAAGAAATAGAGCAGGAACGATGCCGCAAGTCCGAGGATACCTGCAATAAGCAGAGCAGCGGCGGCGGAGAGCTGTATCTTTGCGGCGTAGTCGGTACGGTGGATCTCGTCGATGATTTCAGCCGACTCGGGGATTTCGGTGCTGTCAGAATCGGGAAGCGCGGACATGATCTCGTCAAATGCGGCACACTCTTCGTCATAAGCGCGGATGTCGCGTTCGGATTCGAGAAGAGCATCCTCAAATCCAACTCCGAAAGGAGACGCATCGAGATCGGAGAGGGATTTTGTCAGTTTGTCGAGCTTATCCTTGGTCTGCGCGGACGAGTCGATTCGCCGTCTGAGCGTGACTTTTTCAAGAGATGCGAGAATGCCGTCGTTTCGGACACTTGCTTCTTCCAGCTCGGATATGCGCTTTTTTATGTCATCAAGTGAGGTTGATAGGGAGATGATCTCGGCGGATTTCTCTGCGGAGCTTTTCATCTCAGCCATCAGCGCGCCTCTCTTTTCGCGAAGAGCATTCAGTTCTCCGCCCGAGCCGTTTTTGTGGCAGATGCCGCGGCGTACGGTGTCGATATTCTCAAGCGCGCGTTTTATGTCAAGGTTTTCGTCGGCTGACGTCAGGAGATTTTCAACCGCAGATCCCGTTTTTCCGAGTCCGCTGATGCTCGGTCTGATCTCCGCCGACTGCGATACGAAGCAGGTTCCGACAAACACATCCTCCGGCACTCCGAAGAAGTATTCGCCCGGATTCTGACCGGTTATTGTCTCGCCTGTCGACTGATTGATGATGCGGACTCTCTCGCGTGCAGGGGCGTTGTCCGAGGCGATCAGCAGCCTTTCGATGCGCCACAGAGTACCGTCGGATGATTCCGCTGTGAGAACGCCTGCAGCCTGAGAGGTTTCGCGGTTTATGTATCTCTGTCTCTCCGATGCGCCTGCAGCTTTGTTGGGTTTTGAGGAAAGACCGTAGAATATGAATTTTATGAACATCGCGGCGGAAGATTTGCCGGTTTCGTTTTCTCCGAAGATGACGTTTACACCGTCCGAGAATTCGATCTCACGGTTTCTGAGTCCGCCGAACGAGATTATGTTGATTGATTTCAGTATCATGTTTATGACAATGCCTTTCTTTTTTCATCTGCGGCGGTTTTTGTATTTCGCGGCAAATGTGGTATGAAAATGGCTTGCTGGAGCAGATTTGTTTTGTTTCGATGTGACCTTACACGATATTCTCACCCGAGAGGGCGGACAGAGCGTATCTCAGCGCGCGGATTCCGATTTCCCGTTCACGGCTGTCTTCCGATTCGAGAGACGGTCTGAGCTGACGGTAGAGGGCGCCTCGGATGGTCATGTCGTTCTCAAGCGCGGCAAAATTCACATCAGGTGACGTCGCGTCGGTGATTTTCAGCAGAAACAGACCGGGAACTTCATCCTCGAGAGAATCCTTGTCGATAATCAGCTCCTGCGGAATAAATCCTGTGAGTCTGAGCGAGAGACAGGTGTCTTCACCGTATTTTTCGGACTGGATGAATGCGGAGATCGCCGAGCGGATGTCGTTCATGCTGACACATTCTTCAAGGCGAAGCTCAGCTTTTTCGTAGCGTCTTTTTGAGAAGCGTACACGTTTTATGTTTACATCGGATACACCGTTTTTTCTGTCGATCTCAACCATGCACGCGCCTTTCGGACCGATCTCGTCAAATCCGCGCGGCTCAAGGCATCCGGGATAGCACCATTTTCCGCCGTCTCCGGGTGAGGGGGGATTGTGGATGTGCCCGAGTGCTGTGTAATCCGCGCCGAACGAGATCACGGATTCTTCGCTCAGCGGACAGTTTGTCGGATCCTTTCCCGTGATATCCCCGTGAGCGAGCAGAATGTGGATCCTGCCGTCATCTGTGGGATGCTCGGATGCGGAGAGAAGCGGATTTTCGGTCATGTCGGAGGATGTGAAAGCGTATCCCCATACTGTGACGGGAATATCGTCTGCCTGATATGACGATACTTTATCTGAGGTGAAAACGTAAACATTGTCGGGGAAGATTTTCTTCATCCAGACGCTTTTCTGCGAAGCCGGATCATGGTTGCCCGGTGCGATGAATATCGGTTTGCCGAAGAGTTCAAATTCACGGCGGATCATTGCGATGGTTTCACGGGTAACGTGTTCACCGTCGAACATATCTCCCGCGATCAGTATCAAATCTGCGCTGTTCATCCTCGCATATGTCATCATAGAAGTGAACGCCGCGCGCAGTTCGTTGCGTCTTACTTCAGCCTGACGCGGATCAAGGGATGAAAAACTGCTGTCGAGGTGTATGTCGCCTGTGTGCAGAACTTTTATCATAATGGAAATAATACTCCGTTTTTGTCGTTTTGTTTATTATAGCATAAATACCTGTCCGGTGCAATGGATAAGACGTAAATTATTGCTCAGACAGAATGTGTGTAACGAAAAAACGTTTGAAATCGAAAAAATATACATTCCGTTTGTTTTCTGCATATTGAAAAGCAAAAAATAAAATGATATAATATAAAGGTATAGCTGAAAAAGGGGGAGATTACTGTGAAAAAACTGATAATACTGCTGTGTGCGGCGGTGCTGTGTTCCACTTCGTGTATCTCATTCAGACGGACGGACGATATTTCTCTCCCGTCATATGAAAAAACCGAAAAGAAGATCACGGATGAAACCGAAACCGAGCCGGAGACGGAAACCGAGTCTGAAACTCTCCCCGAGACCGAGCCTGAGCCGCTTATCCCGTTTGCGGAGACGGATATCACAATCACCGCCGTCGGGGACAATCTCATTCATCCTAATATCTACATTGATGCCGCGTCAAGAGTAGCCGGGGGACAGGGACACGATTTTCTACCGATGTACACCGACGTGATGCAGTACATTGAAGCGGCGGACATCGCGTTCATCAATCAGGAAACCGTCATGGCAGGCGCTGATTACGGATATTCCGGATGGCCTACGTTCAACGCACCTCAGCAGCTCGGACTCGATCTTGTCTCGATAGGGTTCGATGTCGTGAATATCGCGAACAATCATATGCTTGATAAGGGAACAGGCGGACTTGAGAACACGATCGATTTCTGGAACGAGCAGGGAATCACACTCCTCGGCGGATACCTGAATGACGAAGATTACGCCGATATCCGCATCACCGAAGAGGACGGCGTGAGAATTGCATGGCTGTCCTACACCTACGGCACGAACGGAATCGTCAAGAACGCATCATCCCCGATCGTGATTCCGTACATCGACGACGCGCTCATCCTCAGCGATCTTGAAGCCGCGGGTGAGATTTCGGATTTCGTGATTGTGTCGATCCATTGGGGAAACGAGAATACCTACACCCCGACGGACGAGCAGTACAGACTCGCGCAGATGATCGCCGATAACGGAGCGGATGTGATCCTCGGACATCATTCGCACTGCGTTCAGCCGATCGAGTGGATTGACACCGACAGAGGACAGACTCTCTGCGTGTATTCGCTCGGCAATTTCGTATCGGGTATGGCAAGACCGATGAACCAGGTGGGCGGAATGTTCTCGTTCAGAATCGTGAGTGACGGAGAGGGCGGACTGACTGTCGATTCGCCTTTGTTCACGCCGACCGTGTTCTACTACGGCATGGACTGGTACGACACTCACCTGTACCTGATGGAAGACTACACGGATGAGATAGCCGCGCGTCACGGTGTGCAGATATCCGGTTACTACATGAGCGTAGGGGATGCGAGAAAGATCGTGACAGACACAATTGCCGGCGAGTTTCTTCCGGAATACCTGAAAACATCCGCTGACTCAGAGACATGAATTTTGAAAAATAATTTTTAACATACAGAGGAATATATGGCAAAATACAGAAAGAACAAAATAGACGGCGCATTTACAGAAGAGTGCGCACGTATCATCAGAGAGGTCAAGGATCCGAGAGTTGCCGGCGTTATGATTACAGTCATGAACTCGGATGTTTCGGCTGACCTCAAATTCGCGAAGGTTTATTACTCCGTGCTCGGTGAGTGCGATGAAAAGGAACTCGCGCGCGGTCTCAAATCGGCTGTTCCGTTCATGAGATCACAGCTCGCTCAGAGACTCAACCTCAGAATCACACCCGAGATCACTTTTGTACGCGATGAGGGCGTGAAGCACGGTGCGGAAATTTCGGCTCTCCTCAAGTCCATCGAAGCGGATCTTAAAGATGACGACGAATCCGACGCGGAGGAAGACGATGAATAATCCATCCGAAATCTCAGTGAACGAAAACTCCGCGGAGCTTGATGTACCGGTGTATCCCACGCTCACACTTGAGGAAGCGGCTGACAGAATCGCACAGATCCGTAATGCTCTGATCCTCACTCATGTCAATCCCGACGGCGACTGCATCGGATCTGCGTTTGCGCTTGCCGAGGTGATCCGTGCGTGCGGAGGTACTGCGAGAGTGGTGTGTCCGAGTCCTCTACCAAAGAGACTTCTTTTCCTCTGCGGAGATCAGACGGATACCGCTTTTTTGGCAGACGAACAGATCAGTGCATACGACTGCATCATTTCCGTTGACGTCGCGTCTCCCATGCAGCTCGGAGATCTTGCGCAGCTTATCCCCGATGTTTCGTTTATGCTCGATCATCACGGAACAGGTGAGCCGTTTGCGCTCAATTATGTCGATCCCGTGGCGTCGGCTGCCGGCGAGATTATCTTCTCAATCTATGAAATACTGAAATCCCGCGGTGCTGTCCCGAAAGTTCCCGAAGCCGCAAGACGTATTTACGCGGCAATCGTGTCGGATACGGGCAGCTTCAAGTTCTCGAACACAACTCCCGAAACGCATCTGATCGCATCCCGTCTCGTTGAGGAGATCAACAGTGCTGATGACGGCGGAATGGATACATCGGATGTGTGCCGCTCGCTGTTCGGTCAGAGAACGCTCAAGGAACTCATGGCGCAGATGCTCGCGATCCAGAACCTCAGATTCTACGAGGACGGACGTCTCGGCGCTGTCATCTTCACTCAGGATATGCTCGCGGATGCAGGTCTCGCCGAGGACGAAATCGGCAATGTTGTCGATACTCCGAGAGGTGTTGAGGGAGTGCTGGTCGGCATATCTCTCAGACAGCTTGCATCAGACAGAACACAGTACAAGGTGTCGTCCAGAGCCAATGCTGAGATCGACTGTGCGTCCGTGTGCGCGGATTTCGGAGGCGGCGGACACATCAGAGCTGCCGGATGCACTATCACCGCTCAGTCGCCCGAGGAAGCCCTCGCGATGATGGCGGAGGCTTTCGGTGAAGCTGTGAGAAATTTCGGAAAATAATATCATCGACAACAATATCATCAAAAGCATATCATCAAAGGAACAGAAAATGGCAAACAATCAGCCTGAAACAAAAGCAGGTGTTCTTATAGTAAACAAGCACGCCGGAGTCACTTCTCACCGCATTATCTCATCCTGCCGCAAGCTGTACAATACGAGACAGGTCGGACATACGGGAACTCTCGATCCGATGGCGACGGGCGTTCTTCCGATTCTTATCGGACGTGCGGTCAAGGCATCCGACTACCTCATGATGCACGACAAGGAATATATCTGCGAGATGAAGCTCGGACTTACCACCGATACGGAAGATATCACGGGTGAGATTCTCACGCAGTCCGATAATATTCCCGCGGAGGAGACGGTTCTCAGCGTGATCGACGGATTCAAGGGCAAGATCAAACAGATTCCGCCTATGTATTCCGCTGTAAAAGTCGGCGGTCGCAAGCTCGTCGATATCGCGAGAGAGGGCAGAGAAGTCGAGCGGGAAGCAAGGGATGTCGAGATTTACGCGATTGATGCACGTAAGATTTCCGATGACACTTACTCCATGAGAGTCGAGTGTTCCAAAGGAACATACATCCGCACACTCTGCTCGGATATCGGAAAAGCTCTCGGGTGCGGCGCGGTGATGTCTTCGCTTGTCAGAACAAAAACGGGCAGCTTCACTCTCGATCAGTCGGTGACTGTTGAAGAGCTTGACAACATGACTCCGGAGGAGAGAGAAGCGCGGCTGATCCCGGTTGAAGAGCTGTTCGCGTCACTTCCCGAGCTGAATGTTCCGGATTTCTACGCAAAGCTCATACGGGGCGGAACAAACCTTTTCCAGAAAAAGCTGAAAGCTCATATAGAGGACGGTCAGCTCTGCAGAATCAGACAGAGAGGCGAGTTCATAGCTCTCGGACGGGGGGCTGTTGTCGACGGAGAAGCCGTAATCAGACCGGAAAAGCTGTTTGTGATCGATCCGCCTGCCGCTCAGCCGACAAATGAAAACAAAAAATAAACGTGTGTGACGGGATTTATGCGGCATTACAGCCGAATAGCGTTAATTAATTGTAAATAATATCGAATGTTTTGCAAAACTCACTCGTATTATGGTATAATAAAATAATCACAATTCTCATCCGTCATTCAAGTGATGTGTAAAATGAAATTATCAGAAACTTTCGATAAAAATTATCTCACAAGAGTCGGCTTGTATGTGCTCACGGCAGGCGCTGCTCTCGGTGCGATCATCTATATGGCTTATCACCTTGTTGACAGATTCTCTCCGGGACTCGAGCTGATCGACGCGACACCGAAAACGGTCACCGAGGTCATAGAAGCCGATGCATATATCATGCGTGACGAAGAGCCTGTTTACGCAAAAAATACGGGCGGCAGCATTGTTCCCACAGTATCAAACGGCGAGAGAATGGCTGTGTATCAGAAGATTGCGGATGTCTATTCAAACGCGTCTCCCGATACCGAATCACGTCTTTCCGAGATCGACGAGCAGATCGCGCTTCTCAGAAAAAGCATAGATTCCGACAGATCGGTTCAGTCGTCGTCAGGTATGGATTCGTCGATCTACGATATGATATTCAGCCTGCGCTCTCTCTGCGAATCCGGTGACTATGCCGAGGTGCTTTCCATGAAGACATCTCTTCTCGTTGATATCAAGGAGAGAGATATCCTCACAGGCAGCAGCACCGATCTGACCGGACAGATAAACAGACTCGAAGCCGAAAAAGCATCGCTCAGATCCCAGCTCGGTACCAATCTCGAGAGTGTTTATACATCGTCCACAGGGTATTATTTTGCGGACTGCGACGGATACGGCAATGTGTTTTCTTCAAAAAATGTAGATACAATTACATTCGACGATTTCATGACGATGACACAGTCTGAACCGGACAGCATCAGTTCATCCTGTATCGGAATTATGGTGCACGATTTCCGCTGGTATATCGCGTGCCTTATGAAAAAATCCGAAGCCGCATCGCTTATG
>CAZPPN010000044.1:0-10237 GCA_964588425.1 uncultured Ruminococcus sp.
TAAATCATAAGGAGACTCAGTGATCTGATGATCCTTCAAGAGAAGACCGTTATAGAACAGAAGTGCGGCGGAGTCATAATGGCTGAACGACGCGTCGGACATGATATAGAACATCCTATCGTTGATATCGAGATATTCTCTCGCGCCCTGGTCCCAGTAGGGATTGTCAAGCTTAACTGTGTTGAGTGTATTGACATCAAGAACGTAATCAGCGAGGATGATAGCGGAAAGACCGTCATAGAGATCCGCGCCGAGGCAATAGTCACCTGTACCAGCGACAACGCTGAGCTTGAGAGCGGCGGCAGTATCGGAGTCATCGGCGTAGAATGTCATATTATACTTATCGTTGATCGCGATAACACGGTTATAAAGGTCATCGCAGAACTCGTCGCCGGTGAGGGCGTCCATTGTGATATGGTCGGTAACGCCGCCTGCTGAACCTGCGTCACCGTACCCGCCGGAACAGTTGAACTGCCATCCGTCGAAGTCGATCGCGGGCATATCTTTGTAGTATGTACTTGTTGTCTGAAATTCCTCGTTGACCGTTTCGGTGACAGACTCCGAGGATGCATCAGCCGGGGTACTTTCAGTCTCATCCGCGCCTTTATCGGAGCAGGACAGCAGAGACGATGACAGCACAAGAGCTGCGAGGATAAGAGATAAGAGCTTTCTCTTTTTCATTGTGAACCTCCAAAATATATTTATTCATTACAATTTGCTATATTAATGTGTTGTTATGTAAATAGTCAAACTCAAAAACAGTTATAAATCACAAAAATAAAGAGCATTGTTTATAGATAATCCACAAACCAACGCCAAAAAATTGGTCAAATTATCCTTTACAATGCTCATTATAACACATTTTTAGTAAAAAATCAATATTAAATTTTATTCAGATGGCATACAGAAGCAATTATTCGGCATACTCTTCAAAGGGTGCGAGAGCCTGACGGATGGATGACTTGAAGATCTTGCCAAGTGCCTTTTCGGAAGATGCATAAGAACCGTTCTTTACAGCCTTCGCCCATCCGCCGGATGCAGTACCAAGGTTGAACGCGTATGTAATATCGTACATTCTCTTATCCATCATGTAGATGATCATATCTGCGGAATCACGGTCACGTGCACCCTTGCCGATAACGGTACGGTTGATGTAGTTGTCGATGATGTAGTCATGTCCGTATGCCGCGAGAGCTGACATGATTGTGCCGAGTTCTTCTTCATTCTTCTGATGGGAAGGAATCAGGAGAGCTGTGGGGTTACGGCAGTATGCGTAGATTTCCATGTTTTCTTCAACGGACGGCCACGGGATAATACCGTAGTCATCTTCCTGGTCTCTGAGACTCTTGAAGTTGCCGAGAAGATGGCTGTCGAACAGAGCGTAGCCATTCTTGAATTCGGTGAGACCGCCGGTTTCGAAGTCAGTCAGACCCGATTCGTATACGAGCTTGTTTGTAAGATCGCCAACCTTCATTACAGTCTCGTCAGTATAGGAAACAACATATGTCTGTTCATTGTCATCCCATCTGATTACGTCAACACCCGAGGCTGAAAGCATGGGCTGGAGTCTGAGGTCACGGCCTACAAGACCCATGATATCCTCACCGGTTTTGATCTCGCCGTCACCGTTCTTGTCGGTAGAAACGGTTGACATCATATTCATCATATTATCCATCGTCCACTTGCCTTCTCTGAAAAGGTCGATCGGGGACTGAGGAATCTGATATTCTTCAATCAGTGCGCCGTTGTAGAAAAGCACCGCGGTGGAATCGTAATGGCTGAAGGAAATATCGGAGAGCACATAGAACATAACGCCGTAAACGGTGAGTGCGTCACGTGATCCCTGATCCCAGTAAGGAAGATCAAGGTCAATATTCGGCATGGATGTGATCGGATAAGCATATCCGCCAAGATAAAGAGCGGGCAAAGATTCAAAAACATCTCCGCAGAGCTGATAGTCCTGTGTACCGGATGTTACACTCTGTTTTACTGCGCCGACGACCTGTTCGATATCGTGAACAACGATATTAACATTGTACTTGTCGTTGACAGCGATGATTCTGTTGTACAGAGCGTCATTGAATTCGTCGCCTGTGAGCGTATCCATGCTGATATACTCACACACGCTGTTGATATCACTTTCTTCACCGTAAGTACCGCAGACATTGAACTGCATACCGCCGAAGTCATCCGCTTCCATATCGGCGTAGTAAGTGGTATCGGGGATAAAATCGGGGTGTACGGTCTCTGTTGCCGATTCGGATGCACTTTCACCGGTGACTTCTTTTTCGGTTTCTTTGCTTACCTCCGATTCGGAGCAGGCGATCAGCGATGATGCCGTCATCAGGACTGCAAGAATAAGGGAAAGTATGCGCGTTTTCTTCATTGGGGATTCCTCCTAAAAAATATATAATAGGTGCCGTCTCTGACACCTATTATATCATAAATATTCACTAAAAACAAGTGAGAATCAATATTATTTCATTCTCAATCAAGATATGCATCGAGTGTCTTGTTGATGGTTGTGTTGAAGAACTTCTCTCCGATCTTTGCGGTGGATGCATAGGTATTGCCCTTTACAGCCTTTTCCCAGCCGCCGGCAACCGATACAAGACCGTATGCAGCAAGGATATCGTAGTATCTTCTGCCCATCATATCTCTGATGAAGTCTGCGGAATCTTTATCTCTCGCGCCCTTGCCGACAACGGCTTTATTGATGTAGTTTTCGATAACGTAATCGTAGGAATATGCAGCGATCGCTTCGATGATAACGGAAAGTCTGTGTGTATCCTTGGTATCGGCAGCCGCAAAGATGCAGAGCGGATTGCGGACATATACCCAGCCGTCGGTGTTTTCTTCCAGAGACGGCCATGAGATGATACCGTAATCGTCTTCTTTTTCACGGTAGCTTCTGTAGTCTCCGAGGAGATGGCTGTCGAACAGTGTGCGTCCTTCGATGAACTCGAGCTGTGCGTCTCCATCCATGAGGCTGAGGTTGTCGTCATACATGATTTCTCTGAGCTTATCACCGATCGCAACGATTCCGTCGCTTGTCATGTCATAGACATAAGCCTGCTTTGATTCGTCGTACACAATGATGTCCGTTCCGCAGGATGCAAGTGTGGGCTGGCAGCGCAGGATTCTTCCTGAGAGACCGAAAATATCGGTACCTTCTTCCATAGAACCGTTACCGTCGATATCGCGTGCCACCGTTTCCATCATCTTCTTCATTTCATCCATCGTCCACTTACCCTCAAGATACAGCTCGTTCGGGGATGTGTTAATACCGTTGTCTGTAAGCAGGAAGCCGTTGTAGAACAGAACCGCACTGGAATCGTAGTGGTCAAACGAAATATCGGACAGACCGTAGTACATTCTTCCATTGATCGTCAATGTTTCTTTCGCACCCTGATCCCAGTAAGGATTATCAAGGTTCAGTTCAAGATCAGTCAGCGGCAGGATAACTTTGGATGATGCGAGACCTGTTGCAAATTCCATAAGCTCGTTGCCGATTGCAAAGTCACCGGTACCTGAAGTAACACTTTTGGTAATCTCCTGTACAACGTTGGAGTTGTATTTATCGACGATCTCGATATTGAATTTATCTTCAACGGCAATTTCTCTGTTATAGAGGGAATCGTTGAACTCGTCGCCCGTGATATCTTCAACGGTAACATAGGTTACCAAAGTATTTGCAGGGCTGCCGTATGATGCAATACCGAAAGTCCAGCCTTCGAAATCTTCGGCTTCGATATCATTGTAGTAATGCGTGCCGGAATCTTCTTCGGCTTCGGTTTCGGATGCGCTGTCGGATGCGGATTCACCGCTTACCGGTGCGTTGTTCTGCGATTCGTCCTCCTCTGCCGGACTTTCGGAGCAGGCGATCAGTGATGACGACACCATCAGGACTGCAAGAATGAGGGAAAGTATGCGCGTTTTCTTCATAATCAATCTCCTTATGTTATGCAAATTTATACATAGTCATTATAACACACGCGGTATTTTTTGTCAATCATGTATAATCAAACGTAATACCCCCACCGCAAAACAGAATATCTCTGAAGAAAATCAGTCAAGCTCGGAGAGAATGCTGCCCATTTCACGCTGCACGGTCTTGGAGCTTCTCTGCTGAACGGAAGCATAAATACCCTTGGAAAGAGCCATTTCCCATGCACTCTGCGGGCTGGAGAGTCCGAACGCGTCGGCGAGGTCATATGCTCTCTGGTAGAAATGCTCACGGATAACTTCAGCGGACTGCCGGTCTCTCGCGCCCTTACCGATGACTGTTTTTTCTACGTATTCGTCGAGAACGTATTCATAAGTATAGGCGTTCATTGCTTCAATGATCGTTGCGAGACGTTCCGGATCGGGACAGTCACTGGGGATGAAAATGGATTCCGGGTTGATGGTGTACATCTTGCCGGTAATATTTTCGTAAATCGAAGGCCAGTTTATGATACCGTAGTCATCTTCCTGGTCTCTGAGGTTTCTGAAGTCGCCGAGGAGATGGCAGTAGAAGAGCGACTTACCGGACTTGAACATGGTACGGGAATCCGAGTGTTCGGGGAGTGCGATGGACTTGTCGAGCAGCATCTCGCCGGTCTTGTCACCGATCGCCATGATAATATCGCTTGTTACGTCAAATTCGATGGTCTGTGTGGAGTCGTCATAATGTACGATATCGGTGTCGGATGCCGCGAGCATAGGCATATAATGACCTACTCTGCCGACAAATCCGAATATATCATCTTCCGCTTTCATCTTGCCGTCACCGTTTTCATCATTTGAAGCGGTCTGCATCATGGAGTGCATCTGATCCATCGTCCATTTTCCCTCTTTATACAGATTGTACGGAGATTCAAGCTGATTGTTTTCGAGGACAACGCCGTTATAGTACAGGCACAGATTGGACTCATAGTGTCCGAATCCGGTATCGCAGAAGATATAGTAAATTTTGCCGTTGATCGCCAGGTCTTCGATAGCTCCCTGATCCCACCAAGGCTTGGAGAAATCGAAAACGGGCATATCGCTCGCGCCTATGTAGATATTATTCACAAAGCCGTTGATCTCATCGGTGAAAACCTGGTAGCCCATCGCGTAGTCACCTGTATTCGCGGACACGCTCTTTGTGATTACATTTGTAACCTCGAGACCGTATTCTTCCACCATTTTGATATTATACTTATCCTGAACCGCCGTCATACGGTTGAAAATCGCGTCATTGAACACGTCCCCCGTGAGGTCTGAGACGAGAATATTGTTGAAGAAGCCGTTCGTCCATTCAGAGCCGCTTGTTGCGATACGCATTTCCCAGCCTTCGTAGTCGACAGCTTCCTGATCATTATAGTAATGTGCGGCGGAGCCGTCCTCTTCGGGTGAAGTCTCATCTGTCTGAGCAGATGTGCCGCTGTCTGCCGGAGCTGTTTCGCCTTCAGCTTTCTCAGAGCATCCTGCCGCCGACGAGAGAAGCATGAGGGATACGAGGATAAACGATGTGATTTTTTTGATTTTCATAAATCTGTCTCCAAACTGTTTATTTACTTCATTTATTTTATCACACAACAATCTTATATTCAATATATTCGGGCAAATCAGTACCGCCGCACGGGTATTTTTGCCACATCCGCCATTTTACGGGCGCTTAATTTATTGAAGTTTACCATGCGCTTTTTACTTTAAAATGCAAAACCGGTATCATGATTTTTCACAATACCGGAATGCATTGATTATAGATAACAAAAGTTATTATATATGTCTGCTTCAAACAGCAGATGCTCAAATTTCAAGTATGTACGCCGAGCACAACACGCCTTTAGTGCTTTTTAATTTTTAATTATTCAGAGATAATTAGGTTAAATTAGTGCTTCTTGGAGATAGCGAAGCCAGCGAGAGAGAGAACGGAAGCAACTGCTGCGATAACTGCTACGTCAAATGTCTGAGGAGCTGTTACAACAGGAGCAGCGGGTGTTTCAACATCTTCTGCGGGAGCTTCAACGTCTTCAGCGGGAGCTTCAACGTCTTCTGCGGGAGCTTCAACATCTTCAGCGGGAGCGTCAGCCTTTGCAGCTGCAGCACCGAGGATAAGTGTACCGAAGTTGTTGGGGCAAGTCCAGGAGTTAGCACCTTCAGCACCGTCAGCATACATCCAGCACATCTGACCGGAACGTGTACCGAGACCGATACCCATGTTTACGCAGATTTCGTAACCGATCTTGTCGCCTTCAACGAATTCCTTGTAAACGGAAAGAGGCATACGGATTTCAATGTCCCAACCCTCTTCTGTCTGAATTACATAGGACTTAACCTGGTCATAGTATCTGTCAAGATCCATGATTGTGTTAGCTTCACGAGAGTGGTATTCGGGGTTGTCGAATGTAGGAGCTACGTTAACGTAACCTGCGTAGGAATCTTCGCCGAGTTCACGGTAGGATGTTTCTGTATCGCCTGTGTTAACTGTGGAGTAGTCATAGTTAACCATGAAGCCGATAGCGTCCTGGTCCCAAAGGGAATCCTTTACTTCACCGTCGGGAGTGATATCCTTAACGGATGCGAAGAAGTAGAGGTATGTGCCGTCCCACATGGACCAAACTTCTGTGTAGGAGTTTTCTTCACCGAGGTCTGTTGTGGAAACGTCGATAGCGAGAATGGATTCAGCGCCGTCCCAACCAGCATCTTTGATACCGTCGATTGCTTCGGGAGCGCCGTATACAGCTGTTGTAACACCGTCATGAGCGGATGTTGTTACAACCATTGCAAGCATCATAACTGCTGCAAGTACAAGAGATAATGTTTTTTTCATGATTGTTCCTTCCTTAAATGGCCAATAGCGTGTTGGTAATTCGGCGGATACTTGAATATCTCAAGCCGAAGTTTATGTTACCGGGCTTTCACCGGCACCGGGTTATCCCCTCAATATATATAAATATATATTTACAAGTGGAATATTGAAGAAATCAGTGCTTTTTTGACACAGCGAAGCCTGCGAGGGATACAACGGACGCGATTGCAGCAATTACGCCGAAATCGAATGTCTGAGGAGCTTCTACGGGAGCAACGGGTGTATCTACCGTTTCAGCAGGTGTTTCGACAGGAGTTTCAACTACTTCTTCAGCAGGTGTATCAACAACTTCTTCTGCGGGAGTATCGACAATTTCAGCGGGAGCGTCAGTCTTTGCGGCTGCAGCACCGAGGATGAGTGTACCGAAGTTGCTCGGGCGCATATAGGAATCAACACCGTTTGCGCCGTCAGCGTTCTTCCAGTTTCTCTGACCGGAACGTGTGCCGAGGCCGATACTTTCGTTTACGCAGATTTCGTAACCGATCTTATCGCCTTCGACGAATTCCTTGTAGAGGGAAAGGGAGAGCTGGATCTCAACTGCCCAGCCACCGTCGATCTGTCTTACAAAGGACTTTGTCTGATCCTTGTACTTCTGGAGACCGAAGATAGCGCTTTCCTGGGGAGCGTTGAATTCGGGATCGTCAAATGTAGGAGCTACGTTTACAAATCCTGCGTAGCTTGCATCACCGAGGTAATGATAGTGGGATTCTGTATCGCCTGTGTTTACTGTGGAGTAATCATAGTTGATCATAAAACCGAGCGCGTCCTGATCCCAGTGAGAATCGGGCTTTACTTCTGCGTCGGGAGTGATATCCATAACTTCTGCGTAGAAGTAGAGATAATCGCCGTCCCACATAGACCATACTTTTGTTGCGGATGCTTCTTCGCCGAGATCCTGACTGCTTTCAGCAAGATCGTTGGGTTCAATGAACTGAGCACCGTCCCATGCGGCGTCTTTGATACCGTCAATTGCTTCGGGAGTTCCGAAAACCGCTGTGGTAACTTCTTCGTGAGCGGAGACAACAGCAGCCATAGAAGCTGTCATAAGAGCTGCGAGAATAAGAGATATTATCTTTTTCATAGTGTAGTTCCTTCCTGAAATCAATTTAGGGTTGAACCGATGAAGTCAGAGCTGACAGTTGTCAGGGCGCAATTAGGCACACTCCGAGAAATCTACGAATATTATACAACAAGATACGAATAATTGCAAGAGGAAAATGAACATTTCTGACGTTTTTACAAATATTTATTTCAAAAAATATACCGTTATGAGCATTTTTGTACCTTTTGAACCATGTTCACACGCCAACGCACCGTCCTGCACGGCAATTATTACGTATAATTAAATTTTCGTCCTCGAAAACTTTTTTACTATTTCGCACAAAAAATCACTTTTCGGGATTGATCGTGCAGTTATATGACCCATCGAAATTGAGAAAATCGAAAGATATTCCGAGAGTATCGGAGACGTACTGCCAGCGTTTTTTCTGATCCGCGGACTCTTCCGGTGTCTTACCGTCATCAGCGGGGATGAAGCCTGCTTTGAGGTAAACGGCGAGGGCGGTCATTCTTCCCTCACTTGAGAGGAGGAAGATGCGTTCTTTGCCGAGGTCGATGAGTTTCCGGATAGCGAAATCGGACATATACTTACCGATACCCATACCGCGGCACTTCTGCTTGCAGGCAACCATATGGATATAGCCCATGCCGGTGCTCCACATATTGGGAACGACGGTGATTGTGGCAACCTTTTCGCCGTTATATTCTACGAAATAAGTATCGCGCATCGGGTCGGGGCCGTCGAGTTCCATGATTTCATGGCGGAACTTTGCGACGTGCTCTTCGTGGGACTCGTTCGGATTAAGGAGGGAATTTTCGCCGTCCTTGCAGATATCGATCCACGCGTCGATGTCTTCTTCTCCTTTATATTTAACGATTGTGCAGCCGTCGGGGCAGGGGATGCCTTTAGCCTTCGGCTCTGTCATGTACATTTTGAGACAGCTCATGGTTTGTTCTCCTTTGGTAGAATCTAAGGCTGATTTTTTTGTCTCTTGTTGCTTACAGCGGTGAGGGTTTAACTAAGCCGTTAGTTTGCTGCTCATGCGCGGAGGAGCGAGAAACGAACGCCTTACGCGAAGTAATCCCCCTGTAATATTAAGCTAAAACCCTAACCCAAAAAATGAGCAAAACAGAAACTCAATATCTGTACTTTCTGTCCTTGCCATACTTGGCACGAATCTCCTCGCGGATCTCTTCGGGAATCTCGGGATTGCCCTTGGAGTAGCTCGGCTGAACCATGTCACCGGCAAATTCCGGGAATGTGCAGGATGTGTCGTTTCTCCAAAGATCGCGAACAGCCTTGTCTCTCAGATCCGGAATGTCCATCGGAGCGCCGCCTGCAAGAATGGACTTGTACGCGAACAGACCGGGGAGGAACATATCGCAGGTCTCGTAAATGTCAATGATCTCAGCTTCTCTGCCGAGGATCTTTTCGCAGAAGTTGTACATCGTGAAGAAATCGCTTCCGCCGTGACCGAACTGAGCAGCCTTTTCTGCAAGCGGATCGTTCGGCTGGTAGCACTTCGCACCGTGAATGTCGTCAACATCACCGATCACACCGTCAGCATTGACGTAAATGGTGTCAACACCGTGGCCTGTATCTTCTCTCGCGGATTCAGCGCGTCCGTTCGAACCGTAGCAGGAGTACCAGATGGAGTTTCTGGACGGACCTACACCGTGGATGCTCTTCAGAAGCGCGCCGCTCTCAAGAGTGATCATGATTACAGCCATGTGTCCCGCAATCGCACCCATTCTCTGCATTCTCGCGTTGTGTGTTCCCTCAAATCCCGATACCTTTACCGGTCTCTGTCCGGAGATGTGGATCATCGGACCGATGGAGTGTGTGCAGTAGAATGTCGCACTCATTGTGTTTCTCCAGTGTTCGGGAAGCGCGTATGTGTATCCGGGCCAGCCGGGTTCGCAGTTGTGCATGTATTCGCCTTCAGCATATTCAAAGTCGCCGAGTGTGCCGTCACGGAAGAGCTTTCTCATCTCGTGCGGTGCGGGCATATAACAGTAGTTTTCAGCATATGCGTAGATCATGCCTGTCTCTTCGATTGTTTCGATAAGCTCGATACCTTCCTTCATGTGCTTGAAAGGAAGAACTTCGGAGATAACGTGCTTGCCTGCTCTCATTGCCTTCATTGCATAAGGTGCGTGTTCATTTGCGTAGTTTGCAAGTACGATCGCGTCCATGTCATGCTTGAGGAATTCGTCAAAATCTGTGTAGAATGTGATGTTTCCCTTGTCCTTGTGGCATTCGAGAGCGGGTTCGTACCAGTCGCAGATCGCCACAAGCTCAGCATTGTCAGCGTATGTGCAGTACTTCATCATTGTGCC
>CAZPPN010000045.1:0-7257 GCA_964588425.1 uncultured Ruminococcus sp.
GCTCGCCTTTTCCGCGGATGTTTATATAATGGGCATCAAAACCGTTTTCGATATCAATGCCGAGAGTCGATTTGGGAAGATCTCTGACATGACCTGTGGACGCAACTACTTTATATGATGAGCCGAGATAGCTCTTTACGGTGTTCGCTTTTGACGGCGACTCCATAATAACAAGATTTACCATCTGGTAACTATTCCCTTCATTGCAATTATTATAATACTGTTTAAAATAATACTTCCGTCAGTCGTTGGGTGACTGCATTATGTCGTCGGGGGACACACGCATGAAATATCCGCCTCCGCCCGACTCGACTGCTCCCGACATCTCAAGGATCGTAAGGGAGCTGAGAACTTCGTCGACCTGCATTCCGTCCACGACAAGTTCATCGGGAAGGACAGGTACGTTCGGTTTCATTATATTATATACCTTGATTTCGTTTTCATCAAGTGCATCAAGCTCTATTTTTTTCGCGGGAATAACTTTTTCTTCAGAATTTACAGTTTGTTTTTCGGTTTTTTGATAATTATTCTCTTTTTTCTCCCCGAACAGAGCATTTATGAGCCCGCCGGATTTTTTTGCAGGCTGTGTTTTCTTCTGTTTCGGTGAATCATCGGCTGCAATTTCCGATATGTTTTCCCGTTTATTATTTTCTGTTTTATTTGCCGGAACTTCTTCACGGATACGTCCGCCGTATGAGCCGACTCCGTAGTAATTCTTTTGTTTTGTGCTTGTTCCGATTCTTGTTCTGGACATAGCCTCCTGTGACAGCCTGTCCATATCGAGTCCGCGGAGCATTGTATGAGCACGGCTCACGCTTACTTTTCCGCGATAGATAAATTCAAATTCCGCAAGGATATCCTCAGCCGACAGAGCCGGGATCGCACCCTCGCAGATTAGCATATTTGTTCCCTCAGCGCCCTCGTCACCGACCTTTCCGGGTACGGCGAAAAGTCGTCTGCCCTGGTCGATCGCACGGTTAGCTGTGATAAGTGCTCCGCTTGACGGACCTGCTTCGACTACTGCAACAGCATCCGACAGACCGCTCATAATACGGTTTCTGACAGGAAAATGTCGTCCTGCGGGTGGTGTTCCGGGCGGATATTCCGAAATAACGGCGCCTTTTTCAAGTATTTTTCTGTATATTTCTTTATGCTCGCGAGGATAGATAACATCCACGCCGCTTCCGAGGACTGCGACAACCGTGCCGCCTGCCTCAAGAGCGCCGATGAGTGCCATACTGTCCGAGCCGAGAGCCATTCCGCTTACTACATACGATCCGCCGAATGCAAGTCCTGCACCGATCGAATATGCGATTTTTCTTCCGTAGTCGCTCATTGATCTTGTTCCGACGACAGCGGTCAGCATATTTGCCTTGCAGTCGGGGAGATTTCCTTTGACATACAGAACCAGCGGATAGTCGTGAATTGAACGAAGGCTGTGCGGATACATAGGATGATCCGGTGTTATGACGCTGATGCCGAGTGACGAACAGCGCGAAAGAATCTCATCAGCTCTGTCGAGAGATTTTGCCGAGAGCTTCTTCCTGAGCTTTTTGATCTCATCATCGCCCAGTCCCATTTCGGGTGTCAGACAGTCAGCGCCTTCATCGAATATCTTTCTGATGTCTCCTACAAGAGACACGAGCTTTGCTGCCATAACGCTTCCCTGACCGAAAACTTCGGCAAGCCATATCCAGTAAAGTCTGTTATCATCTGCCATATCCGCTTCCTCCTTTATCTATTATTATCTGAACTTGCGGAAATACTCCCACATGATGCAGGAAGCCGCCGCAGATGCGTTCAGACTTTCGGTTTCGCCTGCCATCGGGATTCTGACGCAGGCTGTACATTTATCAAGAATTGTCTGTGATATGCCGTGTCCCTCGTTGCCGATAATCGGGCAGTCCGACGACTCAGTTTCATACTCACCGAGTGTGAGAGTATGTTCACCGAGAGCCGCAGCAAGAACACGTCTTCCGTTTTCTTTCATTACATCTACGCACTCTCCGCCGTCGGATGTGATATAAAGCGGAAGTCTGAACAGTGTTCCCATAGCTGAACGGACTGTTTTATTTCCGTATATATCGGCGCATCCCGAGAGAATGACACCGTCAATCCCGAGAGCTTCGGCTGAGCGCATGATCGTACCGAGATTTCCGGGATCTCTGATCTCATCGAGCATAAGAAGGCGTTTGCCATTCTGCCATGATGAAAAATCACGGCTGATATGCTTATCTTCAAGATATTTCACTACTGCGATCACTCCCTGCGGAGCTTTTTCGGTAGATATTTTTTCGAAAGCGGCATCGGAAAACAGAATCACACGCGCGCCCTTTTCAACGGCTAGTGAGACGAGGTATTCAGCTTTCGGATTTTTTTCGGCTGCGGACACAGAAAAAACAACCGATTCGACATCAGCAAACCGCAGCGCTTCTTCGGTGAGCTTTACGCCTTCCGCCATGAAGATCTTATTCTCGTCGCGGTATTTTTTATCTGTCAGCTTTGAGAGAGAAACAACTCTCGGGTTTGAGCGTGACCGGATATACTCCGCGCCGTATCGTTTTATAAACAGATCCAGATCCATTTCAACTTCACTTTAATATGAATAAAGGGTGTCACAATGACGCAACACCCTTCCTGTTCTATTAGAGAGCTGCCTTTGCAGTTTCAACGAGAGCAGCGAAAGCTTCCTTGTCGGATACTGCGAGTTCAGCAAGCATCTTACGGTTGAGATCAACACCAGCGAGCTTGAGGCCGTGCATAAGTGTGGAGTAGTTCATACCGTTTACCTTTGCCTGTGCGGAAATACGAGTGATCCAGAGTGCTCTGAAATCTCTCTTCTTCTGCTTACGACCGATGTATGCATAGTTACCGCTCTTCATTACAGCCTGCTTAGCCATCTTGAAGTGTTTGCTCTTAGCACCCCAGTAACCCTTAGCAGCCTTTAAGACCTTATTTCTTCTCTTGCGCGTCATCATTGCGCCCTTAACTCTAGCCATCTTATCTTAATCCTTTCTCTGTTTTCAGGTGTTTGCTCAGTCTTTGCAGATCAGTCTCTTGACATTAGCTGTCATAGCGGGGCTGAGAATCTGGCTGCTTCTGAGGTGTCTCTTTCTCTTTGCTGTCTTCTGACCAAGGTTATGACGGTGGTCGGAATGATAAACTTTAACTTTGCCTGTACCGGTAACGGCAAATCTCTTGGCTGACGCCTTATGTGTCTTGATCTTTCCCATTTTTTTGCGTGTCCTTTCGGTTTGGTAAATTTCGTTTTGTCGTATAGTGCGGCGGTCCTTTGTATGGATGGATTATACTATCCTGCGGAATTACTTTGCCGTATTTTTCACCGGCGCAATGAACATTGTCAGCTGTCTTCCGTCGAGAACAGGTTTCTTATCTACTGTACCGAATTCCGATACAGCTTCTTCGAATTTAGCGAGCATTTCGCGTCCGAGATCCTGATGGGCGATTTCACGTCCCTTGAATCTGAGACATACTCTTACCTTATTGCCGTCCTGAAGGAATTTGCACGCTCGGTTTGCTTTTGTTTCAAAGTCGTGTGTGTCAATTCTGCATGAAAGCTGTACTTCCTTGACCTCGACTACCTGCTGCTTTTTCTTTGCTTCCTTCTCTTTCTTGTCAATTTCATAACGGTACTTACCGTAATCCATTGCACGGCACACCGGGGGAGTAGCTGTCGGTGCGATCATCACAAGATCATAACCGTGGTCGTACGCATACGCCTTTGCATCGTTCAGGCTCATAATGCCGAGCTGACCGTTGTTTTCGTCGAGCATACGCACTTCTTTTGCCCTGATGTCGTCATTGATTAAAAGTTCTTTCGCGCTAATAGTTAAGCACCTCCAAATATTAAAAACAAAAAATCGCACAAAGAATCCTCTCCGTACGACAAAATTACACCTTCATGCAAAATATTGACCTACACGTGCCATAATGCAGTTAGGTGAGAACGGAGATTGTTCTGCTTCCTTGTATTCGACAGATATTATACTACTATTTTTCTCTTTTGTCAATAGCTTTTCAAAAAAATATTTCACTTTTTCTGAGAATTCCGGAATTATTTTTCGCTTATAGAATGTTCTCTGCTGATCATAATAATACCGGAGCGCCGCACTGCGTTCTTTTATAATAGATGATAACTGTTATCACGGGATATCTTTGTGCGGATACCCCGTACATATTTTACAGCACAGAGCGGATCTTGTCAAGAGCTGTTTTTTCGATACGCGAAACGTATGATCTTGATATTCCGAGTATCTGTGCGGTTTCCCTCTGTGTCTTCGCAGGAGCCGAGCCGAGTCCGTAGCGCATAGTGATGATCTCCCGTTCCCTCTCGTTCAGTCCTTTCATTATATATTCCGCGGCTTTTGTCAGCTTTATTTTCGCGTCGATGTCATCAGCTATCGTGTCATCGCATTTGATTATGTCGATATAAGTCAGCGGATTTCCGTCGCGGTCTGTGTCTATCGTTTCGTTGATCGATACTTCCTGCGACAGTTTTTTCTGCGATCGGAAGTACATCAGTATCTCATTCTGTATGCACTTTGCCGCGTATGTTGCAAATCTCGCGCCGTTGTCGATATCAAACGAGTCGACAGATTTTATAAGTCCGATCGTTCCGATTGATATAAGATCCTCCTCAGCCGGATTTGATGAATAGTATTTTCTCACAATATGAGCAACAAGTCTGAGATTATGTTCTATCAGCTTTTCCCGCGCTGTCATATCTCCTTCTTTTTTGGCTTTTACGAAAAGTTCCCTTTCCTCGTCATGAGAAAGCGGCGGCGGAAAACTGCTCCCACCTGCGGATGACAGAATGACTGCGGAAAATCCTGCGAGAACTGACAGAAGAAGTTCAAGCATACATACCTCCGTTAAATAAAGTAATTGCCCCACAGCGTATTATATTACAAAAAAACGGATATAATAACTCCTGACCGTACACTGTGCGGTATCCCGAATGAGACGAAAGGAGGAATTATCATGCTGCTTGACAGAATTTCGCTCATACTCGTGATTATCGGCGCTTTCAACTGGGGAGGCATAGGTCTCTTCAGATTTGACCTTGTGGCATGGCTCTGCGGCGGACAGGATTCCATGGTTGCGCGTATCATTTACACACTCGTTGCGCTTGCCGGCATCTGGTGCGTTTCCCTGCTGTTCAGATCCCGCGAGAGCGAATACAGCGGTTCCTGACAGAAAAAACTGCGATCGGAAGAAGAAAAACCGGTCGCAGCTTTTTTATTCATTTGTCAGTTATCAGTCTAGCTGTGCGAATATCGCTTCAACCTCGGATGTGCCGGGCGCACTCTCACGGAAGAGCATCCAGTACGCCTGATCGGTATTCGGAGTTTTGACGAGGATCGCGTATTCGGATGCTTCATTGAAAACAACATTTCTTATGCTGTATCTGCTGACTGACGGTGATGTTGTCGCAGATGTAAGAGGAAGAAGCTCTTTGAACAAGTCTGTATCAAGCAGTTTTGCCTCACCTGTCGAGGTATTTACGAGGAAAGGATATTCGTAAAGCCCTGCAGAATAGTCAAGATAATCCAAAGCAGATACAAAATCGCATCTCGCCGAGCCGAAGTCCGCACCTTTCTCTCTGCACACTTCAATTCCGACGGACATTACATAATTGATCAGGTCAATGTCTTCGGCGTAGATCGGGTGGATGATGCTCGTGTATCTTGTCGGATACTCGTGAGTTTCATCGGCTTTGTTGTAGTAAACTCTCGCGACACCGATGATTGTGGAATTCTTCAACCTTTCAGCAGAATGTGTGAGCATGGGGGCGATATTGTTAATAATATCCCCACCGGCGTTCACGTTGACGCTGAGATAGTTACCGCCCATACCGTCTTCGTAGTATTCAACGGTTGCTCTCGGATAGTCAAAAACCAGTTCTTTCTGATTGTTGTAAATATAGATCGTGTTTCCGCCGATTTCAATCTCCATGTCGCTGATATATGCGGGATCCATCCATGACGCGAGATCAGCCGCTTCGTGGTATTCGTCCGACGCAAGGATTGTCTGCCAAAATGTCCCGTTGGAATTGAACGAAATCTCGATGCAGAGCGGAACTCCGAATTTCGGCACCTGAACGAGCGTACCGTATCCGTAATTTGAATATGCATCGTAGGTTGCACCTATATAACCTGCTTTTTCTTCCGTCCATTCGCCGTAATCCGGATTTTCAAGTTCATAAATTGCCCTTGAAACATAATGGTAGTTTGACTGAATCACTTCTTCGTTATTTTCGGAATACACATACGGGAAGCGATAAGTATCCTGAGTGAATCCTGTTTCCAAATAATTGTCGTGGTAGTCGTTCACATATCCAACAGCGAGTTCAATACTATCTTTATCCGTCAGAATGATATGTCTGCCGTTTACGACCAGCTCGATTTTTTCTGTTGATTCAGCTGAATACGGGCGTCCTACGATATCGAATGTATCGAAAACGAACACGAATGTAAGAGCGAAGAAGCATACCGCAAATACTGCAAATCCCTTGATGCCCTTGAACATTGCCCTTGATGATCGGTAGAAGATGCAGTTGACTACGATGAACGAGAACACCAGACCCATGATCGCGCCGATGATAACAGCCAGACTTCCGTCATTGCCGAAGATGCCCGAACCGAAGATCAGGATTCCGAGCATACCTGCTGCGAAAATCACGAGGTACTTCATAACCGCAAACACAGGCTTCCAGATGATGGATGTGCCGGATGACTCGCTCTTTCTGAACTTATGCAGAACAAGAGCGCCTGCGGTGAATATTACAGTCATGGGAAGTGCAACAAGCACAAGCTGACCCAGTCCTTCGGTATCCATATTCACGATGATCAGCGCCGCTTTATACAATGGGCACAGAAATGATATCGCCTCTTCGCTGAGGTAATACGATGTGTTCACCATGTGATTCGAGTAGAAAACCACGATGATCGCGAGATAGTACAGGATAAGCGGCAGGAAGAAAACTGTCAGCACCATAAGCAGTCTCATAACAGCACTTCCCGTAAGACCTGCGGCAAAGAGGAATGCGGAATAGATCATCAGAAATACCAGCACAGCGGCTATGATATTGGTGGTGTAGTCTCCGATGTATTTCGATGCCGACGGGAAGAATGCGAATATCATAACGAATGATACAATACTTCCGGGAATGATTGCCGCGAGATAATAGATCACTCTTGTGAGGGCTTCTGTCAGGAACATTCCCTCTCTCTTTAT
>CAZPPN010000045.1:7267-10180 GCA_964588425.1 uncultured Ruminococcus sp.
ACGTACGACAGCGCGCTCATACCTGCGATAACAGCGATACCGCAGCTCACAATTATACCTAACAGAGATACGGATTTGGTTATCTCTTCGATTTCTGTCGCAGTATATTCATAATTACTTTCAATAAGATCGTCGATCATAATGAATGCCGGCAGAATCACAGCAAGTATCACAATGATCGCGTACAGTACGAAATGCTGCCAGTTATGCTTCAGCACAAATCCGAAATACGGTGCTGATGAATATTTTTTATCTGATTTATCCAATGATTGCCGGGTCAAACTCATATCCTCTCTCCTCCATTTCTGCAATAAATATTTCTTCAAGCGTAAGCGGGATAAATTCCACGAAAGTAGGCTTCAGCGAATCGAGATATCCCGCAATCTGACGTTCATCTCCGCGTGCGACGAGTGTGAACAGGCTTCCTCTCTGTTCCTGTGAGACGATATCAAGCTCCTCGAATGCTTTCTGTACTTCTTCGTGACGTTCTTTCGGGAATGTAAGCTGGATCTTGTGGATACCGAGCTTTATGTCGTCCAGTCCGGCTTCAAAGACAAGCTCGCCTTTGTGCAGGAGTGATACATGGTCGCATATGTCCTCGATTTCCTTGAGGTTATGCGATGCGAAAACAACGCACATACCTCGCTCGGCAACCTCGGCTGCAATGATCTTACGCACGGTCTGGCGCATTACGGGGTCAAGTCCGTCGAGAGTCTCGTCACAGAAAAGGTATTCGGTACAGCAGGCAAGTCCGAGAAGGATCGACACCTGCTTCTGC
Source organism: uncultured Ruminococcus sp. (assembly GCA_964588425.1). GTDB lineage: Bacteria > Bacillota > Clostridia > Oscillospirales > CAG-272 > UMGS1696. The sequence goes on from CAZPPN010000045.1 coordinate 8,046, forward strand.
ATACCCTTTGAGAAAGTAGACAGCTTGCGCTTTTCATCAAGATCAAAGACTTTGAGATATGTCTTATACTTCTCAACCGAGAATGTCGGGTAAATGCTTCTGTACAGCATCATCATGTCCTGCGCGGTCGAGTTCGGGAGAAAATACTGGTTGTCTGAAAGGTAAACAATATTTTGCTTGACCTCGCTGTTCTCCCACACCGACACGCCGTCGTACATAATGTCTCCCGAATCCGGCTTGTAGACTCCGCTCATTATTCTCAGCAGTGTCGATTTTCCCGATCCGTTTGATCCGATCAGACCGAAGATCGAACCTTTTTCGATAATTATTGATACTCCGCTCAGACTGCGGACTGTGTCGAATGTTTTGGTGATCGAATCTATCTTAATCATTCGCTTCTCCTCCGTTCTTTCTCTTTTTCCACGCGATGCGGGCTGCTTCAACGAATTCCTCTTCCGTCATATCCGCCGCGTCCATCTCATTCGCGAGCAGCTTCATTTTTTCGATCAGCTTTTCTTTCTGTTCTCCTGCGAGATTCTTTTTGTCGGCAAGGATCATACTCCCTCTTCCGGGCAAAGTCATGATGATTCCCTCACGCTCAAGTTCGGCGTATGCTTTCTGGATTGTGTTCGGGTTGATTCCAAGCTCTTTCGCAAGGCTTCTTACCGACGGAAGTTTATCGTCAAGAGCCAGCTCACCTGTGAGGATTAGATTTTTTACATTGTCAACGATCTGCTCATAAAGCTGTTTTCTGTCGCGCAGGTCAACTGTTATCAGACTCAATTCTATCGCTCCTTTCGTTTTTATTATTGATATCATTACTGTTGCCGTACTCTCGGTGTATCAACTGTATCACCCGCACCAGTACAGTTGGATTATATCACACGCCGATGTATATGTCAATATATTCCTTTATTTTTTAATAAAAGAGTTGCTTTTTTTAATCTTTGAGTATATAATAAATGAGATATTAATCGAAAGGACATACATATTGTGACAATCGGAAAGAAGTACCGGTATTTCACCGATTTTCTTCTCGGCAAAGGATCGGTAAACGTAATATTCGAGCCTTTCATCCCGCGTGACAACGTCGAAAATCTGATCTGGAGGCGCGGTGAGCATCTCTGGCATACACCGTCTTCATACCTTGACACTCTGGCTTCTCTGACGGACAGGACACGTGCCGACGTTGTATTTGCCGATATACGCTCTTTCAATGATGAAGAGAAAGCGGAAACTGTCAGGTTTATTGAGGAATACTCAACGGACGACGGCATCGGTTTCGCGCTGATCTGCGATTCTGGGGCTGACATTGCGCTTGCCGAAAGCTGTGAAAAAATCTGCTGCGTTGCGGCGTACGGCGAAATAACTTCGGAAAAACTGCCCGTGATACGTATGGACGGAAGCGTTGAGGATGCGATCGGGCGAGGGGATAGCGGCTATTTTGCTCTCGAGAATGCGGAGGAGCTTCTCGGAAAATACGGTGACAGAATCCGTATTCTCGGCGGTCTCGGACGTGATTTTGTGCTCGGCTCGTCTCCCGTCACGATTTATTCTTATGTCGAAGAGCTGGCGAAAAAGTATCCCGGCAAATGGGCGTGCGGTTCGGGTACATCAATCGGCGGACAGAATTATCTTGAGCTGATCTCTCTGCTCGGAGCATTCGCACGGATAAGATAGGCTCGGATTTTTAAACATATTATTAATAAACCCATCTTCATATTGCAAAACGGAAGAATTTGTTATATAATTGATAGGTAAATCTGAATTTAAGGAGATAATCCCAATGTACTATTTTCTTGAAGCAACCGGCACCGGTGAAATGAACACAATGAGCGGTATTTCCACCCTCGTTATGCTCGTTGCTCTCATCGTTGTTTTCTATTTCTTTATGTACCGTCCCCAGAAGAAGCAGGAGAAAGAAGCCAATGATATGAGAAACGGTCTCCAGGTAGGCGACGAGATCACAACCATCGGCGGAATCATCGGCAAGATCGTTTCCATCAAGGATGAAACTGTTCTTATCGAAACAAGCAACGAAAGAAACAAGATCAGAATTCTCAAGACTGCCGTACGCAATGTTGACGTAAAGACAGAAGACGCTGACTGATTTATCGAATAACGGCTGCAGCCTC
>CAZPPN010000046.1:0-10130 GCA_964588425.1 uncultured Ruminococcus sp.
TTTGCGATCTCAGGCTTTGTTGCGTCGGGAGCTACCTTGAAGGTGTACTTCTTATCAGCAATACCGTCCATTGCCTTCTCAGTGATGATAGGCTTAATGATAATGTCCTGTGCAAGCTTCATTATGCGTAAACCTCCTCGATCTTCTCGACAGCGGACTTAGCGCATACGAGAGTATTGCAATTGAGGATGTCGTAAACGTTAACCTCGTTGTACTGAGCTACCTTAACGCCCTCGATGTTACGAAGGGAAGCGATAACCTTTGCATCAACCTCGGGAAGAACTACGAGAGCCTTCTTGCCTGCGCCAACTGCTGCGAGCATCTTAGCCATTACGCTAGTCTTGTACTCGTTTGTGCTGATCGCATCGATTACGACCATCTCGCTGCCCGCTACCTTGGAAGAGAGAGCGGAGAACATAGCGAGTCTCTTGATCTTCTTGTTCATCTTTACCTTGTAGGTACGGGGCTTAGGTCCGAGAGCTACGCCACCGTGTGTCCACTGGGGAGCACGTGTGGAGCCCTGTCTTGCACGACCGGTACCCTTCTGTCTCCAGGGCTTTCTGCCGCCACCGGAAACCTCTGTGCGAGTGAGAGTGGACTGTGTGCCCTGTCTCTGATTGCTAAGGTACATTCTTACAGCAGAATGGAGGATCGCAGTGTTTACCTCAGCGCCGAAAACCTTTTCGGAAAGCTCCATTGCGCCGACCTCAGCACCTGCCATATTTAATACTTTAATTGTAGGCATTAGTTTGTCCTCCTTCCGACTTATGCTTTAACACTGTCGCGGATAAATACGATACCGCCCTTAGCGCCGGGAACGGCACCCTTTACAGCGATAAGACCTTTTTCCGCGTCAATCTTAATAACTTCAAGATTAAGAACAGTAACCTGTTCGTTACCGTACTGACCTGCCATCTTCTTGTTCTTGTAGATTCTGGACGGTGTGGAGTTCTGACCGAGAGAACCGCCGTGACGGTGAACAGGACCGCCGCCGTGTGTCATTCTCTTGATCTTGAAGTTCCATCTCTTAACTACGCCGCTGTAACCGTGACCCTTTGTGTTGCCTGTAATGTCGACCTTGTCGCCTGCAGCGAAGGTATCGGCAGCAACTACATCGCCGACGTTCATAGCGGAAATGTCGTCAAGACGGAATTCCTTGAGGTGGCGCTTAGCTGTAACGCCTGCCTTCTTGAAGTGACCGGCCGCGGGCTTGTTAACGAGCTTTTCGCGGATGTCTTCAAATGCGAGCTGAACTGCTTCATAGCCGTCAGTCTCTGCTGTTTTTTTCTGTGTTACGAAGCAAGGACCTGCTTCAACAACAGTTACCGGGATGACTGCACCGTCTTCTGCGAAGATCTGTGTCATACCCAGCTTCTTTCCGATGATACCCTTTTTCATCGATTTTTCCTCCTGTGTAGGTTATTGGTTGATCTGTGCTGTTTTTTCGGGTGCCGCCCGACACAGTCAACATGACCCGACCGTCATCAAGCTCCTGAGTGTCGCGCCGGAATAAGCACTCTTCAGATACGCTCTGTACGGTATTCGGTTTGGCTGGTTTTCAGTGTTTTAATCAGTTATTAGAGCTTAACGTCAATGTCAACGCCCGCGGGAAGTTCAACGGACATGAGAGCTTCAACAACCTTCTGGGAAGGCTTCTTGATCTCAACAAGTCTCTTGTGTGTTCTCTGTTCGAACTGCTCACGGCTGTCCTTGTACTTGTGAACCGCACGGAGAATTGTGATGATTTCCTTTTCGGTAGGAAGCGGAATAGGACCGGATACTTCGCCGCCGTTGCGCTTAGCGATATCTACGATCTTAGCTGCTGCCTGGTCTGCGAGTGTGTGCTCGTAGCTTCTGATTTTAACTCTGATTTTTTCCTGTACTGCCATTTCAGTTGCCTCCTTGCAATCTCTTGAAAATAGTAAGTTGAGGCGGAAAACACGCTTCCGGGCGTTTCGCGGATGTACTTAATAAATCCGAACCGGGATGCAGGGTAACCTAAGGGATACGCTGGATACAGGCTCGGGGACGCATTCGCGCACTATTGCACACGAACTCCGCAACCATCAGTCGGGTGTTTTTCTTCGCCCGATTTACTCGGACATACTCCACGGAAATTCCCCACCGCCGTTTGACAGTATCGACGAGGTAGCAACCTCCCGCTTCTTCGCACATCAAGTGACACTATTTTACCATATAAAATCGAATAAATCAAGTATTTCCGCGAATTTTATACAGTATATGCAATGTAGAAGATTCACCACCTCACGCCCTTATTTTTGTGCACTTTCACATAATTGTATTTTAACTATGCACATCAGCCGCATCACGGGCAAATCCGCCACCGTATCATGCCGGAGAGATTATTAAAAATCCGATTATTTGACCAAAACGAGGCTCAATCCTCTTGTAAAAACGCGAGATTTATGTTATTATATATAATGTACAAATTCGCAAAAATTCCAACCCGAAAGGCACACAAACGAAATGAACAAAGAACTCAACGATGCACCTCACAACAGATATCTCAGCATCTACAAAAAACTCGCATTTGTATTCCCATTCCTCGCGCTGGTAATCGCAGTCGGATACTTCCTCGCGCTGAAATCCGATTTTGACGCAAGCATCGGACATTTTGCCTCAGACAGCGTGTGGTTTTATATTTCCTGCGCAGGCACAGCGGTCTCGGCAGCTCTTGCGGCAGTTCTCTCAAAGCTCGCGTCAAAGAAAATCTCGATCACACAGCATCCGGAACACAACGTCCTTTCCGTTTTCGGAAGTGTGTTCGCAGCAATCGTTTCCGTCGTTCTGCTTATCTCGTCCGCGACTGATATTTCCCTCGGACTTCTCGGCAAATTCGGCAAATACGCGGCTTATCTTCTCCCGTTCATCGCGCTCTCATGCATACTCTCCCTTGTTCCCTCGCTGAAAACCGGAGCAATCCGCGTGATCTGCACAATGCTCGGCGCGCTGTCCGTGAATCTCACGATGTTTGATTTATACTTCGACTTTTCGATTCCGCTCAACAGCCCTGTCCGCAACTTCACAACAATTGCAAGCGTAGCAGTCATGCTGTTCCTCTTCTCCGAAGCCCGTCTTGCGTTCAGACTTGACGAGAAGAAAGCGCTCGCACCGTTCACAATTTTCGCAAACGCATCTGCGGCATCATGTTCACTCGGCATCTCGGTCGGCGCGCTTCTTTCAAAAATTTTCGCACCGATCGCAGGAGACCCGAATATGTCCCTCTATCAGCTCGCACTCTATGCCGCCCTCTCGCTCATCGCGCTCTCCCGTCTCCTCAGCTTTGCGAAGATCGCAGGCGAATACTCCGACGAGCAAAAAAAGGCTGACGGCGGCGAAAACAACACAGAAAACAATCCCACAGATATACAGTAAACAAAAGGAGCATTCATCATGGAAAACGAAATCAAGCTCACACTCGACACCGGCGCCGCTGCTGCTGAAATGCCCAAAGCACCCGAAATCTCCGCTCAGCCCGCACAGACAACACAGCCGGCAGAGACAATCGACGAATCGCAGTTCTCCGAATCCGAACGCAAAGCGATTGACGATTTCTCAAAGCAGATCGACATCACAAACTCCGCAATGATCCTCGGATACGGCGCGGCGGCTCAGAAAAAGATCTCCGACTTCAGCGACACGGCTCTCGGAAGCGTTCGGAACAAAGATTTCGGCGAGGTCGGCGGCATGATCACCGATCTTATCGGAAATCTCCGTTCAATGAACGATGACGCTGAAGATGACGGCGGATTCCTCGGACTCTTCAAATCAACCAAGCGCAAGATCGAAAATCTCAAGACAAAGTACGACAAGTGCGAAAACAGCGTAAACGACATCGTCTCAATCCTCGAACAGCATCAGATCACGCTTCTCAAGGACATCTCCATGTTCGACGAGCTGTACGAGATGAACCTCACATACTTCAAGGAACTCTCGATGTACATCGCAGCCGGCAAGAAGAAACTGAAAGAAGCGCGTGAGACAACCCTCGTTGAAATGAAAGAAAAAGCTGTAAAGACAGGACTTCCCGAAGACGCACAGGCGGCAAACGATTTTGAAGAACAGTGCATCCGCTTTGAGAGAAAGATCCACGATCTCGAGCTGACTCGCATGGTATCAATCCAGATGTCGCCTCAGATCCGCCTTGTGCAGAACAACGACACGATGATGACGGAAAAGATCCAGACAGTCATCATGAACACGATCCCGCTTTGGAAGAGTCAGATGGTAATCGCGCTCGGCATTGAACACTCCCGTCAGGCAATGGAAGCAGGACGCCTTGTTACCGACATGACAAACGAGCTTCTGAAGAAGAACTCCGAGGCTCTCAGACAGGCTACCGTTGATGTAACAAAGGAAGCGGAGCGCGGAATCGTCGACATAGAGACACTCACGCATACCAACGAACAGCTCATCGCAACACTTGATGAAATCCAGACTATCCAGAAAGAAGGTCACGATAAGCGAGTCGCAGCCGAAGCTGAGCTTGGACGCATTGAAACCGAACTCAAGAACAAGCTCATCAGCATGAAGAATTCGTGAAACACGCCATGAAAAACACAAACCGTATCAAATTCATCAGATCTGCCATCCTCATACTGTTCGCATCCGTCCTCGTGTTCGGATCAGCGGTATCGGTATCTGCGGCATCAACCTACCCCAAGCCGGATGACAACATCGCTGACGAAGCCGGTGTTCTCTCCGAATCGACAATCCGCTCCGTACAGAAGACAAACGAATCCCTTTACGAAGATGTGGGAGCTATGATCGCGATCTGCACGGTTGCCACGACCGGTGACGAAGACATCGAGACATACGCGCGCAATGTTTTCAAGGAATGGAAGCTCGGTGAGGGCGTACTGCTCCTGATCGCGGCTGACGACGAAAATTACTATTTCATCCAGAGCGTCGGCGTTGACAAGGTTCTCACAAATGAAGTTCTCGAAGAAATCCGTGACGGTTATCTCGAAGAAGATTTCGCCGCAGGAAACATCGACCGCGGTGTTATCAAGTGCGTTACCAAGATCACAAGCGTTCTCACCTCCGGTCTTTCCGCTCCGGCTGAAGAAGCAGCAGACGACGCTGAAAAAACAGACGAAGACGGCGAGAAAAAAGGCACAACCGTCGGCGGAGTTATCGTAGGATTCTTCAAATTCATCCTTTATGTTGTTCTGATCGCTGTCGTTCTGTTCATCGCGCTCTTTGTATGGGCAATGTTCAACGACGATGTTGCGGCTATTCTCCAGAAATACATATTCAAGCGCGGCTCATCGGGACAGTACCGTATGCCGGAAGAATACTATGACGACAGACTCTACGGCTCCCGGCAGCAGAGAAGAGGACAGCAGGGACAGAGACCCCGTCAGAACGCCCGTCCTCAGCAGGGACAGCAGGCGCAGAGAAGCCGTGTACAGTATGACGCCTACGGAAATCCCATCCGTCAGCAGCGCCCTGCGGAGAGACCGGCACAGAGACCTCAGCAGTATCAGCAACAGGGACAGATGCGCTCACAGCAGTCATATCCGGTTCAGCAAAACAGACAGTCCGCACAGTCGCAGCAGTACAGCGGAGACGAGACACGCGCGTTCACTATCCCCGGCAGAGACAGCAGAAGATAATTCGTTCTGCGAACTAATTTTACGGAATTTGGTTATAAAAAATGATATCCATCAGCACAAAGGATCTCGCTTACCGTATCGGCACCCGTGAGATCATCGGCGGCGTGACGTTTTCCCTCGAGGACGGCGATCATCTGGCGATCGTGGGTGTGAACGGAAGCGGAAAAAGCACACTTCTCAAAATGATTTGCGGTGAGTACACTCCCGACGAGGGGGAAATCTACATCGCGAAAGATAAAATCGTCGGTATGCTCCACCAGGACGATGCGTTCAACGTGATCGACATGGACGGACGCGAGCTCTCGGACAAGGAAGCCGCGGCGGCAAGTGAATCGGGCACATCTCCGATCGACTGCACCGTTCTCGGTCAGATGTACGCCGTCTTCCCCGAGCTGTGCCGCGCCGAGGTTCGTCTCTCCGAGCTGCAGAACGCACTTGACGCAGCAGACCCGAACGATACGGACAAAATCAATCAGCTCTCGACCGAGTTCAACAATCTGAACAACCGCTACATCCGCGACGGCGGACTGCACTACAAATCCCGATGCCGCAGTATTCTTGCGAGTCTCGGTTTCCCCGAGGAGATCTACTCCATCCCCGTTACTCAGCTCAGCGGCGGTCAGAGAACCCGTCTTGCGCTTGCCCGTCTGCTCTCACGCGAGCCTGATATTCTGATCCTCGACGAGCCGACGAACCACCTTGACGTTGAGACGATGGGCTGGCTTGAAAGTCATCTCGCGTCGTACAACAAAAGCAAAACGATAATTCTCGTATCCCACGACAGATTTTTCCTCGACCGCGTAACGAACAAAACTCTCGACATCGAGAACCAGGGTGCGCGGCTGTACAAATGCAAATATTCGCAGTATGTAACGGAAAAGGAAAAATACCGTCAGGAAGCCGAGAAGAAATACAATCTTCAGCAGAAAGAAATCGCACGTCTGGAGGCGTACATCGAACAGCAGAGACGCTGGAACCGTGAGCGAAACATCATCGCGGCGGAATCGAGAGAAAAAGCAATCGCGCGCATGGAAAAGGTTGAAAAGCCGAAAGCCGCGCCCAAGTCGATCAGCTTCACGCTCAACTCATCCGGCGAATCGGGAAACGATGTAGCTGAAGCAAAAAAGCTCACGATGGGCTTCGGAACAAACATTCTCTTCCGCGACATCTCGTTCCTTGTAAAAAAGCGCGACCGTCTATTCATCAGCGGTCCGAACGGATGCGGAAAATCGACGCTCATCAAGCTCCTGCTCGGTCAGCTTGAACCGATGAGCGGAACTATCGAATTCGGATACAACGTAACTGTCGGCTACTACGATCAGGAAAACCAGAATCTGAACGAGGACGGCACTGTTCTCAACGAGCTGTGGGACGCATATCCGCACCTCACGCAGACGGAGATCCGCAATACACTCGCGCTGTTTCTCTTCCGCGGAGACGATATTGAGAAGCCGATCTCGGTCCTCTCGGGCGGTGAGCGTGCGCGTCTGACTCTTGCGAAGCTGATTCTGTCGAAGATGAATCTCTTAATCCTCGACGAGCCGACGAACCATCTCGACATTGAATCGCGTGAAGTTCTGGAAAACGCGCTTGCCGAATTCGACGGAACGATCATCGCCGTATCGCACGACCGATATTTCACACAGCGACTCGCAACAAGATTCATTGATCTCGGACAGAACGGGCGTGATTTCCGCGGAACGTATGACGAATACATTGCGTACAAGGAAGCTCGTGCGGCTGAGAAGAGTGATCTGTCGGCATACGAGAAATACGAGCCGTCACAGAAGGACGAATATCTCGACCGCAAGAAGTCGCAGGCAGAAAAGCGCAGGCAGGAGAAGCGCAAAGCGGAAGTTGAGCGTGAGATCGGCAAGCTGGAGCACGAGCTTATCGAGATCGACGATCTTCTTTTCGGTGAAGCGGCGACAGACTACATCCGCGCGGCTGAACTGAGCGACCGAAAGATCACGGTAGAGGATCTGCTGATGCAGCTTTACGAAGAGCAGGAAGCGTTCCGCGAAGCTGAAGAATGAGGAAGTTATATTATAAATGAAAGAAAACCGCAGCATCCGACAAAGATGTTACGGTTTTTTTGTTTCGATTGCGTTTTGTGCACCAATACAGAACGGCGTCTCTGTTTTTTGTAGGGCAGGGGCTTGCTCCTGCCGCCGATTCACGAATGTACTTAGATAAAATAAAGATAGATGTACAATAAGCTCTTCTTTTTTCCTTTATCGAGGAGCGCATTTATAAATAAATGCCAAGAAGCAAAAAAGGAACTCTCTCGGACGTCCTAGGTGTTCCGAGCTTGCGAGCTCGGCAAGGGACGTTGTCCCCTTGACCCCTACCACCTTTGAAAAGGTGGACGAAACTTTTTTTGATTGTGTCAATCCTATTTTACAATAATTTTCCCATCCGCATTTTCAAAGATTCCGCATCGAGTCCTGTCAGCTTCATAAGGGAATCAAGACTGCCGTGGGGGATCATATCCTCTTCAATCGCAAATATATGCGGTTTCTTCATCACCGATATATTCGCGGAAAGCATCTCACCAACGCCGCCGCGGAGCCTTACTTCTTCCATGACAACGGTCACATCCGCCTCATTCACGGCATTGTAAAACTCACTGTCATCGCAGTCCGGCAATGGAACGATCCGCTCAAGCACGATCAGCTTCACCCGCACATCCGGTCGTTCATCACAGAGCATCCGCGCCGCCTTGACTGCATTTGCCGCGAGTCTTCCGTATGTGACGACGGCAGCCGTGCGCGATCCCGATCCGATTTCGGCAGATTTCCATGTGCCATGCTCCTCAAATGCGATTCCGTCATAGCTATTCTCGCCGTCTTTCGGGTATCGCACGATGCAGATTCCGCTTCCGTTCAGCGATTTTTTGAGTGCATCGTCAAGTTCGGCGAAAGTATCGGGCGAATAAACAGTCACACCCGGGATCGGTGCAAAGAGGGAGATATCGAACACGCCCTGATGCGTCACGCCGTCGCCCGGAACGAGTCCCGCATGGCTGAGGCACAGTACGATATGCGCGTTCTGCAATGCCGCATCGTGCCACAACTGGTCGAAAATGCGCTGTGCGAATGTGGAATACAGCACCGTGACAGGCAAGAATCCTCTGAGTGCGAGACCGCCTGCCATTGCCGCCGCGTGTTCTTCCGCAATTCCGACGTCGAAGAAGCGATCAGGATACTTTTCAGCGAAAGAAGCGAGTCCGCATCCGTCGGTCATTGCGGCAGTTATCGCGCAGATTCTCTCATCCCGTTCCGCAAGTTCGCAGACACAATCGGAGAATGCATCGGCAAAAGTGCGCTTTTTGACTTTTGATACAACATCCGACGGCTCGATGAATTCGATTTTGAAGCCGGATGTGCTGTGGAATCTCTCGGGATGCTCCTCGGCAGGAACATAACCAAGCCCTTTTTTCGTTATCATATGAACGATCACGGGGCGATTTTTAGCTTTTGCTTCTTCAAGCACACCCGTCAGGCGGTCGAGATCGTTGCCGTTGACCGGGCCGATATATCTCAAACCGAGCGCTTCAAAGAATGTTCCCGAACTGAACAGCCGCTTGAGGAAATTCTTGACGGACTTCGCACCCTTGACGCACGCCTCGCCAATGACGGGGATTTTTTCAAAGAACGTCCTCAGCGCGAGCTTGAAGTTGAAGTATTTTTCACTCGTGCGTATTCTGGACAGATATTTCGACAAGCCGCCGACGTTTTTCGAGATCGACATTTCGTTATCGTTGAGAATAATCACGAGCCGCAGTTTCTTTGACGCGAGCTGATTCAGAGCCTCATAGACCATGCCGCCTGTGAACGATCCGTCTCCGATCACGGCAACGGTATAGTTCTCACGTCCCGCGATACGGTCAGCTTCAGCCATTCCGACCGCTGTCGAGATTGACGTTCCGCTGTGACCTGCGATCGTGGCATCGTATTCACTCTCGTTGTAGTTGGTGAATCCCGAGATGCCGCCATCTTTTCTGAGCGTCCCGAATCTGTCGTACCGTCCCGTGAGCAGTTTGTGAGCATACGCCTGATGCCCGACATCGAAGATCACGGTGTCGTCCGGACAGTCGAACACGCGGTGGATCGCGATCGTTGCCTCGACAACTCCGAGATTTGAAGCAAGATGCCCGCCGTTCTGCGATGTGGTATCAATTATTGTTTTTCGTATTTCTTCAGAAAGAACGTCAAGTTCCGCTCTGTTAAGGGATCTGACGTCCTTCGGGGATTTTATTTTCGGTAAAATCTGCATATCAACTGTTTCCTCGTAATACAGGAAAGAATTACTCGATGCAATAACTAAAAAATAACGGGGAGATACTTTTTGAAAAAAGCACCTCCCCGAACCCCACCCCAAAAACTTTTATACTGTGACACAATTCACATATGATGCATGTTAAACAAAAGTTTGCACTATCTTTGTTGTTTTCTACCAGTATAAAGTTTTTTGAAAGGGGTTCGGGGA
>CAZPPN010000047.1:0-10105 GCA_964588425.1 uncultured Ruminococcus sp.
CTCTCGCAGGCAATGATCCCCGAGGGCGCTGTGGTTTTCTACAACAAATGGGGAACAGCTCCCGGAATTGCAGTCTCGGGCGAGATCGACGGCAGAATGAAGCACGCGATACTTCTCCCCGGTCCGCCGTCTGAGTGCGAGCCGATGTTCCTCGAATGTGCGAAGCCGTATCTCGAAGCTCTGTCTGAAAACACGATTTACAGCCTGAATCTGCATCTGTACAGCATCGGCGAATCGGCGGCTGAACAGATACTCCGTCCGATCATGGAGGAATCCGTGAACCCGACAGTTGCACCGTATGCCTGTGAGCATGAAGTACGCATCAGAATCACAGCGCGTGCGGACGATCTCGAATCAGCTGAAAAAATGTGCCGCGATATGTCTGACAGAATCAGAGCGGGTGAGGTAGGCGGATACATCTATGCCGAGAGCGATAATCCCGATGACGCAAAGAACTCTATCGTTCTGACAATGATAGCTGAACTCAGATCGCGCGGCATGACTTTTGCGTCCGCAGAGAGCTGTACGGCAGGCATGATCGCATCGAGGATAGGGGATATCGCAGGTGCGTCGGATGTGTTCCTCGGCGGCGTTGTGTCTTACGCGAACGAGGTTAAGATGAAAACACTCGGCGTTCCCGAAGAAGTTCTCGAATCTCACGGAGCTGTGTCGGTCGAATGCGCCGCATACATGGCTGAGGGTGTAAGAGATGAGATCGGCGCGGATATAACGGTGTCGGTTACCGGAATAGCCGGTCCTGGCGGAGGAACAGCGGAAAAACCGGTCGGCACGGTATGCTTCGGTGTTTCGGACAAAAACGGAACTTATACCGAGATCAAGTATTTCCGCGGAAAGAGCGACAGATCAAAGGTCAGACGTCTCACAACAGCGCACGCAATGATGCTGGTTATCAGACGTCTGCGCGGCGAGATCTGAAATCTGACAAAATAAAAACAAACGGATCATTTCCGGCAGACAGTAACTCAGTCTGTGATCGGAGATGATCCGTTTTACTATGTCAGAAATCGGGAGTGAATCTCGATGTTGCCGAGGAGCGCTCCTGCATGAATCCGTCAAATCCGAGACGGAACGCTTCTTCGGCAACTTTTTCGTATTCGTATGTCGTGATTTTGCGTCTTATTTTTGCGTAGGGATCGTTTTCGGTTTTTTGGGGCAGAAATACCGGCGTGTACTGTGCCATGAGCGATAGCTTGATTTTTGCCACATCCACCGTGTCTGCGATTTTTCTCAGTACGGCAATCGAGTCGTCTCTGTGCCCCGGAAGTACCAGATGCCGCACAATCACACCTCGCTTCATCATGCCGCCCTCATCAAAAACGCAGTCCCCTGTGAGTTCAAGCATCTTTACAAGCGACGCGGCGGCGTATTCGGGATAGTCTTCAGCTCGGGAATACTTTGCGGCGAGCTCAGGGGACGCGTACTTGAAATCCGTGAGGAAAATATCGACAGTACCGCGGAGAGCTGCGATGATTTCGGGACGCTCGTATCCGCCTGTGTTCCATACAACCGGGATCGTCAGCGTTTTTTTGCCGAATTTGGTTCTTGCCTGATATACAGCGTCGATGATCTGCGGTGTGTAGTGTGTCGGGGAGACCAGATTCACGTTGTACATCCCCAGATCCTCGAGAACAAGCATTTCATCCGCAAGCTCGTCGGGTGTCATCACAGTACCTTCGGAATGCCTGCGGCTGATTTTTCCGTTCTGGCAGTAAACACATCCGAGAGGGCAGTGCGCGAAGAAAACAGTACCCGATGCGCGTTTGCCGTTCGGATCACCGCTGATACACGGCTCTTCCCAGTGGTGGTGCATGATCTTTGCGACCTCGTTTTTTTCGCCTGCACCGCAGTATCCGATCTCACGGGTTCTGTCAATTCCGCATTTTCTCGGGCAGAGCTGACATTTTTTCAGATTAAGAAACATTATTCTTCGAACTTGTTGCCCTTGATGAATTTGGAAATCAGCTCAGTCTTGAGATCCCAGAGTTCTTGTGAAAGGTCAACATAGTATTCATGCGGATTTTCGAAACGGAGAACTTCCTTCCACATTGTCGCCATTTCTCTCGCGCAGTGATCGCGGATCTCGTCAAGCGGTGGCAGGTTGTACACGAGCTTACCGTTTTCAAAGATCGGCACAAGCATCTCGCGTGCTGTGTAGTTTTCGAGCAGAGAACGCTTCCATGTGTGTTCGGGATCGAAAATTTCAAGCGGCTGTGACTGATCGATCGTTTCGCTGTTCATCGTAATAAGGTCAGCCATCGCCTTGCCTGTTTCGTTGGAGTAGATTCTCCACAGCTTCTTGAAGCCGGGATTGGTAATCTTTGCGGCGTTTTCGCTTACCTTGATCTTGGGGGTGATGTTGCCGTCTGCATCTTCAACGGCGGCGAGCTTGTAAACGCATCCGAAAACGGAATCGCTCTTTGCCGTGATAAGTCTCTCGCCTACACCGAACGCATCAATGCAGGCTTCCTGATGGATAAGATCTCGGATGATGTATTCGTCGAGTGCGTTTGATACAACTATACGGCAGTCGGTCAGACCCTCGTCGTCAAGGATTTTTCTTGCCTTTTTGGTGATGTACGCAAGGTCACCGGAGTCGATTCTGATCGCGCATTTCTTGAGTCCCTGCGGCCAGAGAACATCCTTGACAGCCTTGATCGCATTGGGAAGACCTGAACCGAATACGCTGTATGTGTCTATGAGAAGAGTCGGATTGTTGGGGTAAAGTCTGCAGTATGTCGCGAATGCTTCGTACTCGCTGTCGAACATCTGAACCCATGAGTGAGCCATTGTACCGCCTGCGGGAACACCGTAGAGCTTGTCGGAGAGAGTGCAGGCTGTTCCGGCGCATCCACCGATGTAAGCGGCACGGGCACCGTAAACTGCAGCATCTTCACCGTGAGCGCGGCGTGAACCGAATTCGGAGATCGGACGACCTTTTGCTGCACGTACCATTCTCGATGCCTTTGTTGCGATGAGTGACTGATGATTCAGCGCCAGCAGGATGTATGTTTCGATAAGCTGAGCTTCAATTGCGGGAGCGCGGACTGTCAGGATAGGCTCGCCGGGGAAGATTACCGATCCTTCGGGAACACCCCAGATGCTGCCGGAGAACTGAAAATCAGCGAGATAATCGAGGAATTCATCGTTGAAAAGATTCTTCTTGCGGAGATAGCTGATATCCTCGGGTGTGAAGTGGAGATCTTCGATATAATGAATGATCTGCTCAAGACCTGCTGTGATAGCGTATCCTCCTCCATCCGGAACACGGCGGTAGAACACGTCAAAATATGCGGTCTTATTCTTCATTTCGGTTTCAAAATAACCGCGGCCCATAGTGAGCTCGTAAAAATCGCAAAGCAGGGCAAGGCTGTATTCGTCAGTTTTCATTTTTGTAATCCTTTGTTTTGTATCGGTTTGTCTTATCGTCTTTTGTTATATTACAGTTCCTGATTGAGCACGACGGTGTTTCTTGTCATCCATGCTTCCTCGCAGAGTGCGTCGACATCGAGCTTTGCTTCTTCGGCAAGAACCTTTTCAAGCTCGGGCTGAGTACGCGGATGACGGGGTGTGAATACCGTGCAGCAGTCGTCATAGGGGAGAATGGATGTTTCGAATGTGCGGATCGAGCGTGAGATTTTGATGATTTCTTCCTTGTCCATACCGATAAGCGGTCTGAATACGGGAATTGATGCGGCGTCTTCGGTTACACACATTGCTTTAAGAGTCTGCGATGCAACCTGACCGAGGGATTCGCCTGTTACGAGAACGTGGCATGAATTCTCAACTGCAGAACGGGACGCGATACGCATCATGAATCGTCTGAGCAGGAGTGTGAAGTAATCCTCTTCGCAGTTGTCGCGGATCATTTCCTGGATGTGAGTCAGCGAGAACACATGGACTCTGATCTTTCCGCAGAATTCTGTCAGCTCGGATGCAAGCTGCATTACTTTCTCGTGAGCCGCTTCGCTGGTATAGGGGAAGGATTCAAAATGGATGCAGTCGACAGTCATACCGCGCTTCATCATCATGTATCCGGCAACAGGGGAGTCGATACCTCCCGAGAGCAGGAGCATACCTTTTCCTGCCGAACCGAGAGGCATACCGCCGGCACCCTTGTCCTGACCTGCGTGGATGTAGGCAAACTCATCACGTACCTCGATCTTTACAATAACATCGGGTTCGCGGAGATTTACCGTGATGTGCGGACAGGACTCGAGGATGACCGCTCCGACCTCACCTGACAGCTCGGGAGAGGAAAGAGGAAACTTCTTGTCGCTTCTCTTTGCCTCACACTTGAATGTGGAGAGGTGAGCGAGCTTTTCGGGAAGGTATGTGCGTGCTGTCTCAAGAATATCCTCGAGAGTTTTTTCGCATACAGCGGCACGGCAGATTCCCGCAAAACCGAAAACCTTGCCGATCTGATCGTACATTACATCAAGAGATGCCTCAGCGTCTTCATCTTTCGGCTCGACATAGACCGTGCTCTGATTGTAGCGAACGGTGTAGCTTCCGATCATAGCGGCTCGGCGTCTTACTTCTCTCAGCAGCTGAGCCTCGAATGTGTTTTTGTTTGTTCCTTTCAGGATGATCTCTCCGTATTTGCAGAGGATCGCTTCTTTCATTTTATATGCCATGATTTTTCTATCCGTTTCGTGAAAATATTATTACTTTAGTATACCACATTTCAGCGTCAGATAAAATAGTTAATTTCACCAAAACAGATATCTCACGGCTGTATTGTATGACGAAATCTGTCATAAAATCATAACATTGAAGAAAGATAAGCGCGGATCAGCTTCATTGAATTGTCGTCGGGGGAGATTTCTGGATGCCACTGTACTCCGACGAAGAATTTTGTCACGTCGGAAGAGATCATCTCGATCGTTCCGTCCGCGCTTGTTCCGCAGATGTCCGCTTCTTTACCGCTGTTTTCCGCCGCCTGATGGTGGTAGCTGTTCACATCAATCCTGTCGCATCCGAAGATTTTCCGTCCTATACCCCAGACATCCACCGTGTGCCGTCCGCTGCAGTCCGTGTGTTCTGTATCTCTGCCGATATCCTGTACGATTCTGCCGCCGCATGTGACTGCCATTATCTGGATTCCACGGCAGATTCCGAGCACAGCTTTGTCGTTTTTCATGGTCTCGTCAAGCAAAGCAAGTTCAAACCGATCCCTGAGCAGATCAATATCGTTCGATAAACCCGTGTTCCGATTGCCGTAAAGTATCGGATCAATGTCGCCGCCTCCTGTGAAGATAAATCCGTCAAATTCGCGGGCATATGCGGATGTGTGAATCCGGCTTTCCGTGTGCGGCAGGATCATCGGATAAACACGCACCCCGAGACTGTCCGCCCCTCTCATGAGATAATCAATGTAGCGCGATTTGAGAAAATATCTCCTGTCCTCCGCTGAGCAGGTAAGTGCAATTTTCAGCATGACAACACTCCTTTGTGATTGGAATGTTCTATTCTATTCCTCAGTCTGAAAATTATGTTATCAAAAAACTCCGCCCGGCATATCATGGAAACGATGACAAAAAAAGGAGGCTTCGCATGAACAGTAATACACCAAACAATACATCAGAGGGATACCTCAAGGTCAGGGTGACGACAACGGGGAATACTCTGCCGCTCGAGGGTGCGGTAGTGACGGTATCCGAATACTCGGCAGATGGAAGCGGAGAGAATGACCGTGTTCTGTATTCGCTCAGAACCGACAGAAGCGGACTGACTGAAACCGTTCCGCTGCCTGCTCCCGCGATGACAAACAGTCTCAGACCGGGATCAGCTCAGCCGTATTCGCTTTACAATATCACGGTTACATACGACGGGTACTATCCGATCGAAGGTGTCGGTGTGCCGGTATTCTCGGGAATCGTCGCCGTTCAGCCGGTGAATCTGCTTCCGCTGTCGGAGGATGAGGCTGTAGCAGGGGCGGAGAACGGTCGTGTAATGATCTACGAAACTCCACGTCAGCAGAATCTCACCCCCGGCGGTGTTGTCAGGGAAGATGTAGGCAACCGCAACGGTGAAGTAAGCGGAGGAGCGAGAGGCGGTGATGCTGAATGAACGATGCTATCCTGCCCATAATTCCCGAAACGATAACCGTTCATCTCGGACGTCCCGACGATCCTGCGCGGAATGTGACAGTACCGTTTTCAGATTACATCAAGAACGTAGCGTCAAGTGAGATCTATCCCACATGGCCCGAGAGCGCTTTGCGTGCCAATATACTCGCCCAGATCAGCTTTGCACTGAACCGCATCTATACCGAATATTACAGAAGCCGCGGATATGATTTCGATATAACAAATTCCACTACAATTGATCAGTCGTTCGTGTACGGCAGAGATATTTTCGAGAACATATCACAGATTGTCGACGAAATTTTCAATGACTACATCAGACGCATCGGAACGGTTGAGCCTTTGTTTGCGCTCTACTGCGACGGGATCGAGGTTCAGTGCGGCGGCTTGTCACAATGGGGCAGCGTGCGTCTTGCCGAAAACGGACTCACACCTTATGAGATACTCACGTATTACTACAACAATGATATCGAGCTGGTAAGTGACGCTCCCGTACAGGGTTTGACCGAATCGTATCCGGGATCTCCTCTCAGACTCGGGGATGTCAGCGACGATGTATATCTGATACAGACACGGTTGAACCGTATATCAAAGAATTTCCCCGGAATACCAAAGATTACCGATCAGTCGGGATTGTTCGCGGCAGGTACTGAGGATGCGGTACGTGCGTTCCAGCGTCAGTTCGGTCTGACACAGGACGGAATCGTGGGCCGTGCGACATGGTATGCGATAGCGCGGATATACGGTGCGGTCAAAAAACTCACCGATATCAACTCGGAGGGCGTGCCGATAGGGGATGTGACGCTGCTGTTCAATTCAAGACTTGAGGAGGGAGACAGCGGAGTAGGCGTGCGCGAACTTCAGTATTTCCTCGCATTCATAGCGGCGTTCAACAGCTCCGTAAGACCTGTGGCGATAGACGGAATATTCGGTGAGACAACACGCGGCGCGGTCGAGGATTTCCAGTACGACTACGGACTGACAGTCGACGGAATCGTGGGTGAGACGACATGGCAGGCGATTTACGATACCTACCGCTCCCTGCTCGATTCACTGCCGGATAACTATTTCACATCCTACACCGAGCCGTATCCCGGAGAGCCGCTGAGAATCGGATCAAGGGGGGGATCGGTATCGTACCTGCAGAATTACCTCAACAGAATATCGGATGTGTACACGGATATCCCGAAAGTCACGGTTGACGGAGTTTTCGGTACAGCCACGGCAAATGCTGTGCGTGAATTCCAGCGCATATTCGGGATCGACGAAACGGGTGTGGTCTCTTCGGTAACATGGAACAGAATAACCGATATATACCGCACGGTAGTTGATGGGGATTACGGAAGCGAAACACAGTTCGGATCTGTGCTGTCAGGCGGACAATGACGGAGGGTGTTATGTTTGTAAATATCGCGGATGAAAAGGGACGGATCGAGATGCTGCAGCGGATGCTGAGATATCTTGCGATCGCGGGAGGGGATGAGGGCATACGTGCCGATGTCAGCGGTGTGTATGACGAGGGAACGGAGATGGCTGTCCGCAGTTTTCAGGCGTCACGCGGGCTGACAGTCACGGGGGTTGCCGATCTTGTAACATGGGAGGTTCTGCGTGCGGAATACGAGAGTGAGCTTGAGCGGAGAGCGCCCGTCATGATCAGACCGATCCCGAACAGCGCCGATTATGAAACGAAACCTGCCGAGCGGAGCGATGTTGTCGTTATCCTGCAGGCGATGCTGAGCACATTACGGCACAATTACGACTATCCTGCGGTAACGATATCGGGTGTGTATTCTCCACAGACCGCCGAAGCCGTGAGAATATTCCAGGAGGCGAACGGACTAAGCCCGACGGGAATAGCTGACCGTGAGACATGGCAGAGACTTGCAGACGAATTCAATGCGTTCTACGGCGGATGAATAAGCGATGTGCGGTTGGGGTATACTGTGGTATAAAATGGTTTGGAGGCGGAGATGAACATCGGATTCACAAAAAAAGCGCAGAGTGCCCTCAACAAAGCTCAGAAAATCGCATCTGAAATGGGACACACATCGGTCGGCAGCGAGCATATTCTGCTTGGTCTGCTGTCGGAAAAAGAGGGGATCGCGGCGAGGGTGCTTGAGGACAGGGGAGTGTCATTCGACAAAACCAGACAGATCGTCGAGATCGATGTCGGAGTCGGACTGCCAACACCGCTGTCATCGTCAGATATCACCCCGAGAACTAAAAAAATTATCGAGTCAAGCGGAAACCACGCCGTAAAGCTGGGCAGCGGATATATCGGAACGGAGCACATTCTGCTTGCGATATGCGAGGAAAGCGACTGCTATGCTTTGCGGCTGATCTCCGAACAGGGCGGCGCGTCGGCAGATATCAGACGGGATATCATGGCGTATTTCGGCGGTCATGAGCAGAAGGATAATCAGAATCCATCAAAGAAAACCGAGAGCGAGCTTGGGGAATGCCGCACAATATCGCAGTTCGGGCGAAATCTCTGCAAAATGGCAAGGGAAGGCAGGATCGACCCGATCATCGGAAGAGACGAAGAGACTGATACCGTAATCCAGATACTCTCGCGCCGCACAAAGAATAATCCCTGTCTGATCGGAGAACCGGGTGTCGGAAAAACCGCCGTCATCGAAGGACTCGCCGTCCGCATTGTTGAAGACGATATCCCTGATACGCTGAGAGGGAAGATAATCGTTACACTCGATATTTCCGCGATGATAGCCGGGGCAAAATACCGCGGAGAATTTGAAGAACGCATGAAAAATGTCATGGATGAGGTGAGGAAGAATCCTCAGATCATGCTGTTCATCGATGAGATCCACACAATCATCGGAGCAGGGAGTGCCGAGGGTGCCGTTGATGCCGCAAATATCATCAAACCTGCCCTGGCGCGCGGAGAGATGCAGGTGATCGGTGCTACCACAATCGATGAATACAGACGGCATATCGAAAAAGATGCAGCACTCGAGAGACGTTTTCAGCCTGTACTGGTTGGAGAACCGAGCGAAGATGAAGCGAAAAACATACTCCGCGGACTGAGAGACAAATATGAAGCTCACCACCGTCTGAAAATCTCCGATGAAGCGATTGATGCCGCGGTATCATTGTCGGTGAGATATATCGGAGACCGTTTTCTGCCCGATAAAGCGATAGATCTGATCGACGAAGCCGCAAGCCGAAAACGTATGATGGCGTTTGCGTTTCCGCCCGAGATACGTGAAGCCGAGGAGAGGATCAAGGAAATTTCCGCCGAAAAAGAAGAAGCGATACTCGGTGAAGATTACGAAACCGCCGCGAGACTGAGGGATGAGGAAAAATCGCTCAGCGGAACGCTCAGAGAGAAAAAAGAAAAACTGGGCAGCGGCAAACGTCCGGATATGCTTGAGCTTGATGCCGAAGACATTGCTGAGATCGTCACACGCCGCACCGGAATACCGGTAAAGCGTCTTGCCGAAGAAGAGGGTGAGAGACTCGCGCGGCTTGAGGAGATACTGCACTCGCGTGTGATCGGGCAGGATGAGGCGGTGCGGTCAGTCTCACGCGCAATCAGACGTGGCAGAGTCGGGCTGAAAGATCCCAAGAGACCGATCGGCTCGTTCATATTCCTCGGACCAACCGGAGTCGGAAAAACGGAGCTGTCAAAAGCACTTGCGGAGATAATGTTCGACAGCAGCGATTCCATGATCCGTATAGATATGTCCGAGTTCATGGAGAAGCACAGCGTGTCAAAGCTGATCGGCTCGCCGCCCGGGTATGTCGGTTACAATGACGGAGGACAGCTCACCGAAAAGATCAGACGGCATCCGTATTCGCTTGTTCTGTTTGACGAGATCGAGAAAGCGCACCCGGATGTGTGGAGCATATTGCTTCAGATACTCGAGGACGGCATACTTACGGATTCGCAGGGCAGACGTGTTGACTTCAAGAATACGATCATCATAATGACATCAAACGTCGGCGCTGACCGTCTGAACGAAACAAGACCGCTCGGA
>CAZPPN010000048.1:0-10071 GCA_964588425.1 uncultured Ruminococcus sp.
TCCGTCATCATGTCCTACATCATGGGCGGATCTCTCGCAACAATCTTCGTCATCGTTGTCCCGATTCTTGTCATCGGTCTTCTTGCAGTTGCGAAAAAAGCGATGCCGGCTTTCCGCGCTGTGTTCAAGAAGTATGACAAGCTCAACGAATCCATCGAAGAAAACGTCATGGCAATGCGTACCGTCAAGGGGTTCGTCAGAGAGGATTACGAAAAGCAAAAATTCGGTGAAGCCGCAGAAAACATCAGAAACGATTTCACCAAGGCTGAGCGTATCGTCGCGTTCAACTCTCCTCTTATGCAGCTCTGTCTGTATTCGGTAATGGTTTTTGTTCTCTTCTTCGGTTCAAAAACAATCATAACATACCGCGGCGAGCTTATCGATGTAGGTCAGCTTTCCGCGCTCATCACATACGGCGTTCAGGTACTCATGTCGCTCATGATGCTCTCCATGATTTATGTCATGATCACCATGTCGATCGAGTCAGTACGCCGAATCAACGAAATTCTCTCAGAGGAATCATCTCTGAAAAATCCCGAAAATCCCGTTTACGAGATCAAGGATGGATCTGTCGATTTCGAAAATGTCAGCTTCAAATATTCAAAGAAAGCCGAGCGTTATGCGCTTTCCGATATTGATCTGCACATCTCGTCCGGCGAAACAGTCGGAATCATCGGCGGCACAGGATCGAGCAAATCAACACTCGTTCAGCTTATCTCCCGTCTCTACGACACTACTGTTGGAAGCGTTAAGATCGGCGGAGTGGATGTGCGTGAATACGATCTCACGGCACTCAGAGATTCCGTTGCGGTCGTTCTCCAGAAAAACGTACTGTTCTCGGGAACCATCAAGGAAAATCTTCGCTGGGGTAATGCCGATGCAACAGATGCTGAGCTTGAAGAAGCGTGCAAACTCGCTCAGGCACACGATTTCGTAACAGCTTTCCCCAACGGGTACGATACGATGATCGAGCAGGGTGGCACAAACGTCTCAGGCGGTCAGAAACAGCGTCTCTGCATTGCACGTGCTCTTCTCAAAAAGCCGAAGATACTCATTCTTGACGACTCCACGAGCGCAGTTGACACCAAGACCGACGCTCTCATCAGACGCGGATTTGCAGAATTTATTCCCGAAACCACAAAGATCATCATCGCTCAGAGAATCTCATCCGTTGAACACGCGGACAAGATCATCGTCATGGACAACGGACGAATCGTATCGGTCGGAAAACATGATGAGCTTCTGAAATCGAGCGAAATTTACCGCGAAGTCTATGAACAGCAGACGAGAGGAGGAAAAGCAGATGAATAAAAACGACAAATCATTCAAGCGTCGTGCGAACCCCAAAGTTCTCGGACGTATTGCGAAGCTCCTCTTCTCATATTTCCCCACGCTCTTTCCTCTCACCTGCGTCTGCATACTTTTCTCCGCCGGAGTATCCTCGATTCCGCCGCTTTTCCAGCAGAAAGTTATCGCCGTTATTGAAGAACGGTTCGCAAGCGGTGACTGGACTGCGGCAAGTGCTGAGATCATCCCGCTGATAGTAATCCTCGCTTCTCTTTATATCGTCTCTCTTATCTCAATTGTTACGCACACACAGCTCATGGCGTACATCACACAGGGATTCATCTGCAAGCTGAGACGTTCTATGTTCGACAAAATGCAGGATCTTCCGATCAAGTATTTTGACACACACCGTCACGGTGACATCATGAGCTTCTACACAAACGATATTGACGCACTCCGTCAGCTCGTTTCTCAGGCTATCCCTCAGCTTCTCAATTCAGCCGCTATCGTCATTGTGCTCTTTTGCATCATGATATATTTCTGCGGATGGCTCACAATTCTTGTACTGCTCGGTGTCTGCGCTATGATTTTCGTTTCGAAGAAGATCGGCGGCGGCTCTGCAAAGTACTTCATCCGTCAGCAGCAGTCTATGGGTAAGACAGAAGGCTTCATCCAAGAAATGATGAGCGGACAGAAGGTCATCAAGGTTTTCTGCCATGAAGAAGAAGCAAAAAAATCCTTCGACGAAATAAACGAGCAGTTATGCAATGACAGCTTCAAGGCTCACGCATTCTCGAACTGTCTCGGCCCGATCATCATGAACATCGGAAACCTGCTTTATGTTCTCATTGCTCTTGTAGGCGGTGTCCTTCTCGTTGCGGATGTGCCCAACTTTTCGCTCTCCGGTATGCCGATCGGAATCAGCCTTATTGTTCCGTTCCTCAACATGACAAAACAGTTCACAGGAAACATCAACACCCTTTCTCAGCAGATCAATTCCATCGTTATGGCTATGGCAGGCGCTGAGCGTGTGTTCTCTCTCATGGATGAAGAAAAGGAAGTCGACGACGGATATGTTACCCTCGTAAACTACGAAATCGCAGAAGACGGCACGATAACGGAAACCGATAAGCGTACTCATCAGTGGGCATGGAAACATCCTCACGGCGACGGTACAATCACGTACACTCCCCTCCGCGGTGATGTTCGTCTTACGGAAGTTGACTTCACGTATGACGGAGAGAAGCAGGTACTCACAGATGTCAGCGTATACGCAGAACCCGGTCAGAAGGTAGCGTTTGTAGGTGCGACAGGTGCGGGCAAGACTACGATCACAAACCTGATCAACCGCTTCTACGACATTGCCGACGGTAAGGTTCGTTATGACGGAATCAATGTCAGCAAGATCAAAAAAGCCGATCTTCGCCGTTCGCTCGGTATAGTTCTTCAGGACACAAATCTCTTCACGGGAACTGTTCTTGAGAATATCAGATACGGCAGACTTGATGCGACAGACGAAGAGTGTATTGAAGCCGCCCGTCTTGCCGGAGCAGATGATTTCATTACACGACTTCCCGACGGATACAAGACCGAACTTACAAACAACGGCTCGAACCTCAGCCAAGGTCAGCGTCAGCTCATTGCGATAGCACGTGCGGCTGTTGCGGATCCGCCCGTAATGATCCTTGACGAAGCGACCTCCTCCATCGACACCAGAACCGAGGCGATTGTTTCACGCGGCATGGACAAGTTAATGGAAGGCAGAACGGTATTTGTAATCGCGCACAGACTTTCCACGATCATGAACTCCGATGTTATCATGGTTCTTGAGCACGGCAAAATCATCGAGCGCGGCAATCACGAAAAGCTCATCGCCGAGCATGGGGTTTACTACCAGCTTTACACAGGCGCGTTTGAACTGGAATGACAACACAAAAAGAACACCGACATTTCACCAATGTTAGTGTTCTTTTCTTTTATTCACCCGGCACAAATCCCTCGAATATCGTGTTCGCACCGTTTTCTTTAGCTTCAGCGTATTCCTCACCTGTTCTCACAGTCCACACAAACTGCTGCGCCCTGTACAGCTTTGTACAGATTCTTACTGCCGTGCGGTTCGGGTAGCGGTGATCGTACGCGATGAAATCCGGTCTTGCTGCAACGTTGAGCGCCATGAGATCCAGAAGAAAATTCAGTGGTGTCAGCTTTTTGGATTTGCACAGATTTGTCGTCAAAATACCTCGGATCACGTCGGGACGGTTCTTTTTGTACCACGAAAGCAGGATCGGATTGAACGACTCGACGCAGTACGCGCCGCTGTATTCTCTCATAACCTCATCAAGCCACGGACAGAGCCCCATGTTAATATCCTCGCCTTTCAGCTCAATGAGAAGC
The DNA here is from genome assembly GCA_964588425.1 of uncultured Ruminococcus sp. Lineage (GTDB taxonomy): Bacteria > Bacillota > Clostridia > Oscillospirales > CAG-272 > UMGS1696. The sequence goes on from CAZPPN010000048.1 coordinate 3,682, forward strand.
GGAACACGTCCGTCAACAACATCAAGCACTTCTCTGAGAGTCGGAATCGTTTCATCCGTCGTTCTGTCAAGGCGCAGTTTTTTGAGCTCCTCGAGGGTAAGTGCGGACAGTTTGCGACCGTCTCCCGTCATCCGCTCAAGCGTATAGTCATGGAACACCACAACCTCACCGTCGGCTGACAACTGTACGTCAAGCTCGATGCCGAATCCCATATCCGCTGCTTTTCCGAACGCCGCGAGCGAATTTTCCGGGATGCCGTTTCCGTGGAGTCCGCGGTGAGCGTATTCTGTCAGCAGACGGTCATCTGCAATTTTTCTGCCGGACGGTCTGACAAGTACCAGCAGATACAAAAGCAGAATCAGAACTGCCGCTGTGATTATTGAAACTACAACTATCATGCTCTGCCCTCTCAGTCACCTGTATCAAGATGTTCGAGCAGACCTTTTTTCCCCTCGATCTTTGAGTCACCGTGCCGTACAACAAGCATTGTAACGAATGATCCGCCTACAAAGATCGCACCGAACGGGAAAAGTGTGGTCATTCCGACATATGTGAGGAAGAAGCCGGAAATAATCGGAGCAAAGATCTGAGCCGCCATGCTCGCTGTGTAATAAATACCGGTGTATTTGCCGACATTTCCGTTCTTCGCCATTTCAACCACCATCGGGTAGCTGTTGACATTGATAGTTGCCCAGCCCACACCTGCGATTGAGAACAGAATATTGACAATTGCGATACTGCTGCCTGCTCTGATGAACGATGCCGCGAAAAACGAAACGAACAGCAATGCAACGCCTGCAAGGATCGTTTTGCGTCTGCCGAATTTCTGAGAAATTATTCCCACGGGAATATACGAAAGTATCGCCGCCGCCTGTGCCACGATAAGCGTGAGGTTGAAGTCAAGTTCAAGAACGTCACCGGCGTACACGGAATACTTGCTTGTAACTGCATTGTATCCGATGAACCACAGCACGACTGAGGCAAGAATGAACAGGAGCGATTTCTTCTCCGCAGACGAAAGATGATCTTCAGCGGTTTCTTCTTCGTCCTGAGTTTCACCGCCGTCAAGGAGATTGTTGATTCTGTCGTTTTCCTCAGCCCATTTCACTTCTTTTACCGTCACTGTAAAGATAACAAGCGCCGCAAGCATTATGAGCGCTACAACTATGAAGAATGTCGTATAGCTCATGAGGATATTCTCAGGCGTTCCGGTTCCGAAAACTATACCAAGGACGAGTATCAGAATACCGCCCATTGTACCCATGAGATTGATGATCGCGTTCGCTTTCGATCTCAGTGGCTTCGGTGTGATATCGGGCATGAGCGCAACTGCCGGGGATCTGAACACAGCCATTGCCAGCAGAACGCAGAACAGCAGAACGATAAACACGATCAGATTTACGGGATTTTCACAGGTTTTCTGCCATGCATATGCCTGTCTTGCGATTGTCAGGTGTTCGCTCGCTCTGCCCTCGTCATTGAGAAGCGCGAGGAAGAAATCTCCATATGTTCCGTAAATGTCATTCAAAGTTTTGCCGTCATCGACAACATATTCTGAATCCATCAGTATTTTAATTGCTTCGTCGTATTCGGTTGATGCGCTTGTGACAGCAGGTTCTCTTTCAACGATCGGAAGTATATCCTCTATCGCCGTAAGCTGCATATTATCGACAAACGAAAGTCCGACAAACAGCACAGCCGCCGCGAGAGTACCGACAAGGATGAACGGTGTACGTCTGCCGAGCTTTGACTGATGTCTGTCTGACAGCGCGCCGAAAAACGGAAGGAGTACCACCGCCATGACATTATCCGCCGCCATTATAACACCGGACCAGAACTGCGAGATGCCGAATTTATCGGTAAGTATTTTTGGAATAATGCTGTCGTATGTTTGCCAGAATGTCAGTATCAGAAAAAATGCAAATCCGATACGCAGGGTTCTTCCGTAATTAAGTTTCAGTTTTTCCATGCAATCCGCTCCGTTAAGTTTGTTCGGAATTAGTGTTTCCCAGATTTCAGATCAAGTAAACATAAATTATTTTCATTAAATTAATTATACATTATCCTCAAATTTTCCGCAAGTATTTTTTCTCTTTCTGCTTAAGTTATTAAGCGTTTTTTCAAGTTTTTACACAAAAACCATTGCTTTTCAGCGATATTGTTATATAATATATGTGTACAAATTCATTCACATGAGGTATATTATGACTAAAACTCCGCTCGGAAATGCAAAATGGATCTCCCCCGCAAAGGAATGCGACTCGCCTGTAATCGTGAAAAAATTCAATCTTGATTCTGTTGCACCTGACGCAAAGATCTATATCACAGGTCTCGGTTTCTTTGAAGCATCCATCAACGGCAAAAAAATCACAAACGACAAATTCATTCCGCTTATCACAGACTATGAAAAGCGCGAATTCAAGATCATCAACTACCCCTGCCGCGACACTATGACCTACAGAATCTACTTCTGCGAGTTCGACATTGCCGATCTCCTCAAGGAAGGTGAAAACACGCTCGAAGTTCAGCTCGGAACAGGCTGGTACCGTCAGATTGAACGCATATCCGAGGGTTATCTCGAATACAGCGACCGTCTCAAGGCGATTTTCTCGATCGTCAGCGGAGACCAAGAAATCTGCTCCGACGGCAGCGAAATGTGGTATCCGTCCGAGATCACATATACTCAGCTCTTCATCGGCGAAGTTATTGATGCTTCCCTTATTGATGCTGTGAAAGAGCTGAAGCCTGTCGATGTTCTTCCCGACACCGAATCAATTCTCAGTCCGCAGATCGGTACTCCCGACCGTGAGATCAGAACGCTTCCGCTTACAAAAATCGCTGAAGTCGGCGGAAAAGCTATCTATGACGCAGGCGAAAACATCAGCGGTGTTGTACGCATCACAACAAAAGCCGGATACACAGGCCGAGTTGTGCTTCGCTTTGCCGAAAATCTCAACGATGACAAATCGCTCAATTTCAATTCCTGCGGCGATGCCGGTATGAGAAGCGGAAGAAAGCAGCACCAGACTGACGAGTTCATCTGCGACGGTCAGGTTCGCACGCTCGAGCCGAAGTTCACTTGGCACGCTTTCCGCTATGTTGAAGCTGACGGTGAATTCGAATCCGCTGAAGTTGCCGTAATTCACTCCGACTGCCCCGTTATCACCGAATTTGACAGCTCGTCCGAAGGTCTCAACTATCTCTACGAAACATACATAAGAACACAGCTCGACAATATGCACGGAAGCATCCCCTCAGACTGCCCTCACCGCGAGAGACTCGGCTACACAGGCGACGGTCAGGTTTGCGCTCCCGTTGTTATGTCTCTGCTCGACACAAAGGAATTTTACAGAAAATGGATCCGCGACATTCTCGACTGTCAGGATATCACACGCGGTCACATCCAGCACACAGCTCCGTTCATGGGAGGCGGCGGTGGTCCTTCCGCATGGGGCGGTGCGATAGTTTCGGTTCCGTATGCGTTCTACAAGCACTACGGTGACGTCTCTATCATCAACGAAACATACGACGCAATGGTGAAATATCTCGGATACATGATGAGCAATTCCGAAGACTATCTCATCGTTCGTGAAGAAGAGGGCGGCTGGTGTCTCGGTGACTGGGCTACACGTGAAACAATCGCTATCCCCGAGGCTTATGTCAACTCTGCGTATCTCGTTCGTCTGCTCGGCATGATGACAGAAATGGCGCGTGTAATCGGATGTTACGAAGATACAGCGGAATACGAACGCTTATCCGACTGCATCCGCGATTCAGTCAAGCGTCACTACTATGCTGACGGTCATTTCTGCGGCGGTATTCAGGGTGCTGACGCATATGCATACGACATCGGACTTGCTGACGAAGATATGATCCGTGCGTTTGCCGAAAAATACGACAAGCTCGGTTACTTCGACACAGGTTTCGTTGCCAATCCGCTTGTTACAACCATGCTGTTCGAAAACGGATATGCGGATGTTGCGATGAAGCTCTTTGAATCCGAGGAAATGGGTTCTTACCTCTACATGAAGCGTCACGGTGCGACAACAATCTGGGAAAACTGGAATGCTGATTCATCACACAACCATCCGATGCAGGGTGCTCCCGTGCTTCATCTCTTCACAGATATTCTCGGTATCAAGCAGGCTGAGGATTCTGTCGGATACAAGTCGGTTGTAATTAATCCGGCAAAGATCACTTCTCTCGGTTATGCGCGCGGAAGCATGATCACACCGTCCGGCAAGATCTCGGTCGACAGATGCGGAGATGATTACACAATCGAAATTCCCGAGGGCATAAACGCATCGTTCGTCTACGGAGACATCAAAACTCCTCTCTCCTGCGGTGTAAATAAAATTTCGGTTAAATAATTAAGCAAAACTGTTGCATTTTTTGTTGATTTCTGCTATAATCACAGCAAGTAAAACAAAAATTCTCATGAAATGAGGTAACTGTCATGAACAAAAGAATGGACCGCACCAAGATCAACATCGGTACTTACATTCTCCAGCCCTACGCCCGTTCCGAAGCTCACATCAAGGATCTCGCGGACGCAGGTGTCGACTTCGTCATCGGAATGAATTATGACGTTCCTGCACTTGATCTTTTCCAGAAGTATGGAGTAGGCGCAATCGTTTCGGGGATTCTTCCCGGATGGTGGGGTGGAGACGGACACAATGCCGGTAAAATGGCAGCGTCAAATCCGCTTGAGAAGTATGATGAAGCTGCCGCAAAGTTCACCGATCATCCCGCAATCTGGGGTATTGACACAGGTGACGAACCCTCCGCGCTTGATTTCCCGCACTACGGAAAGGTAGTTGAAAAAACAACCAAACTCTTCCCGAATCAGTTCGCTTACCTCAATCTTTATCCCAATTACGCATCCGTTGCTAAAAACACATCTGAGGAAACCGTGAACCAGCTCGGAACAGCAACATATGCGGAACACATTGACAAATACTGCGAATATGTCGGACTCGACTACATCTGCTACGACTTCTACGTATATTCGCACAAAAACGAAAACATTGACGGAAAGCTCGAGAATCTCCGCATAGTTGCCGATGCCTGCCTCAGAACAGGACGCAGTATGTGGTATGTTCCGCAGGTCAACTCACTCTTCCCCGAGCTGTGGATCTCCGAGAATATGCTCAGATTCCAAGCTTACTCGGCAATGGCTTACGGCGCTGAAGTTATCACATGGGCTTGCTGGACAGGCGGTTGGTGGACAAATCAAGTTCTCGACACCGACGGAAACAAGACCGAACAGTACGAAAAGGTCAAGAAGATCAATCATGAGATCAAGAAGATCGGCGAAGAATACATGAAGTACCGCCGCGTATCCACACATCTCATCGGATATGCTGACGGTGATCTCCCCGGACTCCATCAGGATCACCTCGACGCACTCAACACAGGTGTGTTCAACGATTTCAAGGCTGACGGAAAGATCATCGCAGGTCAGATGGTATCCAGAGCAAACGACGGTTCCTACGCACTCATGGTATGCGCCACTGACGATCCGTATGACAGAGCTCCCAAGACTCTGAACATCACATTCAGCGCATACGGCAAGAAGATCCGTGCGATCGGCGGCTGCGGTGAAATCAAAGTCAATGAGCTTGGCGATCACAAATTCTCACTTGAGCTTCCCTCAAATGCAGGCGTTCTGATTATTGCCGAATAATCAAACAAACATAACAAGTCCAACAAAAAACTGCTGCAATTTCGGAAATAATCTCCGATGCAGCAGTTATTTTTGTTTTACAAGCGATATCAGAATCTTCCGCCCCGTCCGCCGTGACTTCTTCCGGATGACGAACGGTGAATTGAACCGCCGCCTCCTCTGTGTCCTCCGTGGGACGAACGGTTTGAATCATTGTCAATGCGGCGTTTGGTGACATTACGGTAGAGGAAAATATCTCTCGATCGCGTCACTCTCAGGCTTCCGGGCACTTCGTATGTTGCCGCGCCATATGCTTTTTTGACGGATTTGAGCTGACCTTTCATAACACTCACCACAATCAGCGCGATGATGAAACCGATAAACAATGCGGTGAATATGAATGTCGGCGAGGTTTTGTTATACCCCACGCTGTATTCGGACGGATATCTGTAATCTGGATAATACGAATCGCTGTAATAACCGTCGTAATCCGAGCTGTAATAATCATCGTATGTGGTTCCGGGATAGGAAGAATACCCGTTTATTGCCTCCGTCACGAAAGAATCGCACATTTCGGCAAATGTCATGAACGCAGAGTAATAGTCACCCGATGAGAGATAGTTGATTATTCCATCTTCGATCAGCATTAAGTTGTAGTCGTCAAGCACGGTTATGCCGTATCCTTCGGTCGTGATCCACCATTCCCTCTCATCCATCGCGATAAG
>CAZPPN010000049.1:0-10045 GCA_964588425.1 uncultured Ruminococcus sp.
TTATGGCAAAAATATATACATCCGCTGACCGGATGATCGGCAATACTCCTCTTATGGAGTTGTCAAATATCGAGAAAGAATTCGGTCTGAAGGCAAAACTGCTTGCAAAGCTCGAGTATTTCAATCCCGCCGGATCTGTGAAGGACAGAGTGGCGAGGAAAATGATCGACGACGCAGAAGAGCGCGGACTGCTCACTCCCGATTCCGTTATTATCGAGCCCACATCGGGCAACACCGGTATCGGACTTGCGTCTGTTGCGGCGGCGAGAGGATACAGAGTAATCATCGTAATGCCTGAGACCATGTCGGTTGAGAGACGCAAGCTCATGAAAGCATACGGCGCGGAGCTTGTGCTGACTGACGGAGTCGGAGGAATGAGTGCGGCTATCGCAAAGGCAGAAGAACTGGCGTCGGAAATTCCGAACAGCTTTATTCCGGGGCAGTTTGTCAATCCAGCAAATCCGGCGGCTCACATGGAAACAACGGGTCCCGAGATTTATGATGACACCGACGGCGAGGTTGATATTTTCGTTGCAGGTGTCGGCACGGGCGGAACGATCACCGGCACGGGCGCGTATCTCAGATCAAAGAAGCCCGACGTGGAGATCATCGGTATCGAGCCTGCATTCTCGGCATTTCTCACGACTGGTAAGGCAGGTGCACACAAGATTCAGGGAATCGGTGCAGGATTTGTTCCAGAGGTTCTCGACACGGAGATCCTGGATGAGATCATTTCCGTGACGGATGACGACGCTTACGAGACAGTACGGCTGATCGGCAGACGCGAGGGAATCCTTGTCGGAATCTCAGCAGGTGCAGCCGCTTATGCCGCGATCGAGATTGCCAAGCGTCCCGAAAATGCGGGAAAGACTGTCGTTGTTCTTCTCCCCGATGCAGGAGACAGATATCTCTCCACAACTCTGTTTGACTGATATTATCGGAACAGACGGAATACGGTCGTCGCCAGAAGAACCGCACCGGCTGCAAACAAGGCGTATTTCATTATTTTATACACAGTCATGGCGTAGTATGACGGTGACGGATCGGACGAGAACCGGATTCTGTACCGCGCGGTTTCAAAATACCATACGACTTTCGGTATCAGCAGAAGCAGGGCAGAGGCGATGAAGCATATCAGTCCGACCAGTGCGTATCCGCCTGTTACGCTGAGATAATCTGTTTTTCGGAGTATATTTTGTGCGGCTGAAACGCTGTTGTCGTAATCATCACCGCCCGGTCCCATGATCGTGGTGAATACGTTTCCGGTGGAGATCATAACATTGTCCGGAATCTGCGAGTTGTATTCAGCCGTTCGTACTCCGACGATGTTCAGCATAACGATCAGTACGGCGCAGGCGACGATTGCTGTGATACCGAAGATTTTGTCAACGGCAGAAACATGGAAATCCTCAGCTTTTTCGGAGAGATCGTCAAGCTGTCCGTGCAGAGAAACGTCTTCGGCATATTCTTCCGCTTCCGAAAGAGGCTTCCCGAGAACAGCTCCGCAGTCGAGACAGGTCGCGCGGTCATCACTCTGAAGCGCACCGCATTTTTTGCATTTTTTCATACAGACATCCTGTTAGGTTATAGATTCATTATACAGTGCGTGGTCACATTTGTCAACCGAGCTGTATGCATAATATATATTAAACTACAAAAACGAAAGGATAAATCAAAATGACAACGAAAATTTCAACAAAGAACGCACCCGGAGCAATCGGACCCTACTCTCAGGCAATCGTATGCGGAAATATGGTATATACATCCGGTCAGATTCCGCTCGATCCGGTAAGCGGACAGATAGTTGGCGGTAACGTGACGGAACAGGCTGAACAGGTCATGAAGAATCTCTCGGCAGTTCTCGAAGCTGCAGGAACATCTTTCGACAACGCAGTGAAGACCACCTGCTTCCTTGCTGACATGGCAGATTTCGCCGCATTCAACGAAGTGTACGCAAAGTACATCACATCCGCACCTGCAAGAAGCTGTGTGGCTGTAAAATCACTCCCGAAAGGCGCGCTCGTTGAGGTTGAAGTAATCGCAGCAATCGAGGGCTGAGTTTTTGATTGGGGAATATCCCGAACTTTGCCTTGACATATTGCCGCGAAACTGATATACTTATTAATGTTAGATTAACGTCAGAAATGCGGGCATAAATTACCGTAAAATATAAAAAACTAACCGGAGGAAAATAAAATGATTAAAGTTGCAATGCTCTCCAAATGGCACGTACACGCAAACGGTTACGCCAATACAGTAAAGAACAGCGGAAAGGCTGAAATCACCGTAGTATGGGATGAAGATGCTGAACGCGGAGCTGCATGGGCGAAGGAACTCGGATGCGATTTCGAACCCTGCCTTGATAAGCTCCTCGCGAGAGACGACGTTGACGCTGTTGTTTGCGACGCTCCCACTACTGCTCACAAGGATGTACTCGTAAAGTCCGCGAAAGCAGGCAAGCACATCTTCACAGAAAAAGCTCTCTGCCCCACAGTTGCCGAATGTCTCGAAGTCAAGGCTGCTGTTGAAGAAGCAGGAGTCAAGTTCTGCATCAGCCATCCTCAGAAGGGCAGACCGTCCGTTCGTTTCGCTCGCCAGATGATCGACGAAGGCGCACTCGGCACACTTACATATGTCAGAGTACGTGACGCTCACTCCGGTATCTCCGATAAGTGGCTTCCCGCATACTGGTTCGAAAAGAAAGACGCGGCAGGCGGAGCTATGATGGACCTCGGATGCCATCCCATGTACCTCATCGCTTACTTCCTCGGCGAACCCAAGAGAATCTCCGGTATGTTCACAAATTCTCTCTGCGGCACTCCCGTTGACGAAAACGCAGTTGCTGTTGCTGAATTCGATAACGGCGCGATCGGCGTTGCTGAGACATCCCTCGTATCTCCCGGTGCACCTCAGATGATCGAAATCTACGGTACAGAGGGCGTGATCCTCGTAACAGGCGAAGATGTTCTCTTCAAGAGCCGCGTGAAGTATCCCGATCTCTTCGGCGGATTCATCAAGCCGTCACTTCCTCACGGACTCCCGCATCCGCTTGTACAGTTCATAGATGCTCTCGCGGAAGACAAGGAAATTCCCGAACATCTCGGAATGGACGACGCGATCATGCTCACAAAGCTTCTCGAAAATTCCTATATTTCCGAAGAAACCGGCACAATTGTAAAGTTTTGATATTTGATAATAAGCGTGTCTGTCGTGCCTGAGGTGCGGCAGACTTTGCCTTATATGCAGGTGTATGATGTATAAACTGATATTTATTTCCGTGCTTGTGCTGAATCTTGTGTATTCGGTCACAATCTATGCACTCACGGCTTCACAAAAGAAAAAACCTCTTCCCGAAAACGTGCGTGATGTGTACGATCCCGATGAATACGAACGCTGGTCACGCTATTCCGCGGAAAAATCACGTCTTGCGATCGGCGAGAAGATCTTCGATTCCGCCGTTATGCTCGCGATGTTTTCAACCAATGTTTTCTCGGCGGTGTACGGACTCATGCCGGGCGGCGAATGCGTAAAGTCTATTCTGCTTCTGCTCATCTACACACTTACGCTTACCGTGCTGACAGTTCCGTTCGATTACGTCCGCACTATGAAGATTGAGGAAAAATACGGCTTCAACAAAACGACAATCGGCACTTTCATCTCCGATGAGATCAAGAATTTCATCGTGAACGCCGTCATCAATATAGGGCTATTGTGCCTTGTCATCGCTCTCTGGAACGCTCTCGGCGTGTGGTTCTTCATTGCGGCGTACGCTGTTATTGCTGTTTTTGTCGTAGCGTTTTCGATGCTGTCCATGACATTCATGAAGCTGTTCAATAAATTCACTCCGCTTGAAGACGGTGAGCTGAGAGAGACTCTGACCGAGCTGTTCAAAAAATCCGGCTACAGCCTCACGGATATCTATGTCATGGATGCGTCCGCAAGAACAACCAAGGTCAACGCCTACTGCACCGGACTCGGCAGATTCAAGAAGATCGTGCTGTATGATAATCTCGTTTCCGGATATACAACGGGCGAGATCGCGGCGGTGTTCTCACATGAGCTGGCACACTACAAGCACAAGGATACCGCAAAAAATACGCTGTACTCACTCATCATGATGCTCGCGGTAACTGCATTCCTTGCGGCTTTCGTGCTGATTCCGGAGATTTCGATCGCATACGGATTCGCGGGAGCGAGCGTTGTGTTCGGGATGATCACATTCACGGGATTTGTTGGTGAAGCGATTATGACAGTCCTCATGATCCCACAGGCGTTCCTCGGCAGACGTTACGAATACCGCGCAGACCGTGCAGCCGCAGAAGCAGGATATGCGGAAGATATGATTACCGCACTGAAAAAACTGTCACGTGATAATTTCTCAAATCTCAATCCGCATCCCGTTGAGGTAGCGCTTGAACACAGCCATCCTACGGTCAGCATGAGAGTGTCGGCAATCGAAAAATACGGTAGAGGGGAAAGATAAGCTATGATTTTTGAAAAACTTCTCCTTCCGGACGAGATGTACGATACATTTGAAGGACTTACGCCCGAGCATCTTCTCTCACTCGGAAAAAAGTACATCTTCTGCGATATCGACAACACTCTCGCAACATACGACGATCCTACGCCGCCCGAGAATGTGGTGCGCTGGTGCAGACAGATGAACGACGCCGGAATCACGGTCAGCTTTGTCTCAAACAATCATAAAGAGCGAGTGGAGCTGTTCAACCGCGAGTTCGGATATGTCGCATACTGGGATTCGCACAAGCCGCTTACGGGAAAGCTGAAAAAAGCTATGGCTGACTGCGGTGCGGAGCGTGAAAATTCTGCGCTTCTGGGGGATCAGCTTCTCACAGATGCCGCCGCCGCGAACGGTGCAGGACTGTACTGCATCATCGTTCCTCCGATCAAGGACAAGACAAATGCATTCTTCCGATTCAAAAGATGGCTTGAGAAACCGTATGTCCGCAAATTCAAAAACAAATCCGGAAAGGTATAAAAGGTATAAATAAAATGACTGTTATGGAAAACAGAATCGCCAAGCTGAGATCGGCTATGGCTGAGAAAAATATTGACGCTGTATATGTAAATTCCGCAGAGAACCATCTCTACGCATCGGGCTTCGATAATCCCGACGGATATCTCTTCATCACGATGGAAAAGGCGTATATTTTCGCGGATTTCAGATACATCGAAGCTGCAAAAGCTGAGGCTGCGCCCATGTTTGAGGTATGCCTTCCCGAAAAGCCCACAATCGCTGAGATCGTCAGAAACTGCGGCATCAATGTGATCGGATACGAAAACCGTAAACTGACCTGCGCGGCGCTTGATGTACTCAAAAAAGGCGTTGACGGAATGGGCGTGGAATTTGCTCCCCTCGCCGGACTTTTCACCGAGATCCGTATGTTCAAAACTCAGGACGAGGTCGACAATATCATCAAGGCTCAGAGAATCGCTGAAGCGGCGTTCGAGCATATCCTCAAAACAATCAGCTGCGATATGACCGAGGTTGAAGTTGCGGCTGAACTTGATTATTTCATGAAGAAAAACGGCGCCGACAAGCCTTCGTTTGATACGATCAGCGTATCGGGCACAGCTTCGTCGAGACCGCACGGTGTACCGCGTAAAACAAAGCTCGAGCACGGCTTCCTCACAATGGACTACGGCGCGCTCGTAAACGGATACCATTCCGATATGACAAGAACAATCGTTATCGGAAAAGCTGATGCGGATATGAAAAAGCTCTACAATACCGTTCTCGAAGCACAGCTCGCGGCTCTTGATTATGCGAAAGACGGTGTGAAGAACTTTGATGTCGATAAAGTCGCCCGTGATATCATTGAAGGCGCGGGTTACATCGGATGCTTCGGTCACGGTCTCGGTCACGGCGTAGGTCTCGAGATCCACGAATCCCCCAACCTCAACCCGAGATCCGGCGATCTTGTTCTCACACCCGGTCAGATTGTGACGATCGAACCCGGTATCTACATCGAAGGCAAATACGGCTGCCGCATCGAGGATATGATCTGGATCACAGAGGGCGGTAAGCTCAATCTCACGTCTTCACCGAAGGAACTCATCGAGATCTGATAAATCGGATTATATAAGCGGGATTGTCTCCGGCTTCAGCTTATGCTGACGGAAGATCCCGCTTTTTTGCGCTGATGCCGAAGAGTTTGCCCTCGTATACGCGGCTGAACTTGTCCATAGTGTAGAAATCCGCGGGATGTATCAGAGTTTCCGGCTTGTCAAACTTTATGGCTCCGCTTTTCGCCAGTACATGAGCAACGAACTGAGAGCAGAAATAGTTGTTCGGAATATCTGCCTCGATGTTCATGCCGCACATCAACAGCCCGATCAGACTGTACTTGAATTCATCCCTGCGGTCAAGCATTTCGCTTACTGTGTACTTCACACGGAAATATGTCCTGTCGGAAACATCAATTTTCATAACCGCGCACGGGATGTTCTGCTGATGCTTCCAGAATCCGCTGTCAACTCTTTCCTCGACCAGTCCTGCCGGCAGAGGAGTATGGGGATACTTCCGCGCAAAGCTGTACATTACCCGAAAATCCTCGTCAAAAGAGATCGAGGCGTGCGTGTATTTGTCGCGTGTGAAGAAGTTGATGAGACGGGACGGAAGTGATTCGGATTTTGTCAGGACTATGTAAATGCTTTTCATGGGATTCTCCGCGGAAGATGTTTCGATATGTTTTGACAATATTATACAGCGCACAGGTAGACGAATCAATGTGAAACAGATTAGAAATCAGTATGAGATTTTTAATGAAAATGAAAAAACGGTCCGCTCCTTTTTCGGAAACAGGCCGATTTTTCTGTTTATGTTATTCGTTCGCTTCGTCGGAAGATTTCGCATTCCCCGATGCCGCGCGTGCCTTGTCGATCTCAGCTTCGCCGAATATGTACGACACTACCGATATCGCGGATGTAACCACTCCTGCGATCTGCGCGTACTCGTTTGACTCGATGCCGAAAGCAGCCGCAATACCTGCGATCAGACCGCACAGCGCGATCCACAGCTTTCTTGATGTCAGTTTTCTCATGATACTGTTCATTCTCTCACCCCCTTTCGCTGATGTCGCTTTTAATCATCCTGTACATACGGTAGCGCATTGCCGCGGCTTCTTCTCGGGTGCAGCTTTTCTCAGGCATCATGTCGCCGTTTTCGTTGCCCTGCATGATCCCGTTTTCCTTCGCCCACGCGATCGCTTCATCCGACCAGCGCGGCTTTTTTGTCACAGCATATCCCACAGTATTCGCGATGCCGAGATATTCGCACGGATCAATCGGGGTATTGCTCAGCCGTACTTCAAAGTGAAGATGTGATCCCGTCGAGCGTCCCGTTGAGCCTTCAAGCCCGATCACCTGTCCTGCCTTGATGCAGTCTCCTGCGCTGACATATCTTTCCGCAAGATGACAGTAGTAGATCACGTGTCCGCCGCTTGTGAGAATCGAGATGTAATTCCCCCATTCCCATGTTCTGTTCGATGTGTCGGTCACCAAGCGCGATCTCAGAACAGTACCGTCCGTCACGCTGATTATGTTTTTTGTTTCGCCCACAAGATCGACGCCGCTGTGGAATACCCCGCTCTCGCCGCTGATCGGATCGACTCTCTCGCCGAAAGGACTTGCCACGCGGAAAGGTGACTCATACGGATATATCATTCTGCCGCCTCCCCCGATGTGTGCTGTGCAGCCTGCTCGGGAAGATCCATCGTCCTCTCGTAAAGCTGTGTAGCAACATCGTTTCCGCCGAGATCGTGGTACGCTGCGTACAGTCGTTTGAGCGATTCTTTCGCATAGATCGGGCAGTACGTCAGCGCGAAGTATTTGTCGTGATAGGCAATGATCTCCGCGCGGAGAAGACATCTCACACCGGCAACCAGAGCTTTTTCACGTTTGCTTTTCATTTTGAAATAGGTGACAGCACCCGAGATGAGCGCGCCGCAGATGAACGGAACCGCCCACCTTAAAAAATTTTCATACAGAATATCAATCCCCCCTGTCTGTGTTCTGCATACGGATTATAGCATAAAGCAAGCGGCTTGTCATCTCATGATTTTCCGAAGAAATTCCCGCAAAAGTCCAACGAAAATCCGCAAATCCGGACAGAGAGGTGTAAATTTTCTGAAATATTGTGCTGTCACTTGCAGGAGAGGGGAGAGTGTGATATAATTATAACAGAAAAGAATACTGATATTTGAGGTGATACTATGGCAAAATGTTATAACTGCGGTATGGAAATTCCGGACAGCGACAAAACCAAGCTCTGCGACAGGTGCAAGAAGATACTTCTGCCGTTTGTCAAACTGATGGATGCATCAACATCGTCGGCGGTGCGTCGTCTTGTGTCGAATGAACGCAATCTCAGAAATGCAGGCGTGACTGACAGCGGAATGGAGTATCTCCTCAGACTGTGCGAGATCCACGATAAAAAACGCATCATGGAGCGTGAGGAGAGGGAAGCGGCAAGAGCATCGGCTGAAGCTGAAGCGAGACCTGCCGAAATCATCCCCGAAGACAAATATTCCGATATTGAACTGCCTGCCGACGAGCCTCTCCGTTTTGCCGAGAAGCCGTACGGCGATTATCTTCCTGCGGTGTCTGTTATCCTTGCAGTTGTCGGAGCTGTGCTGGCGGTGTGGTTTGTCGTGTGCATCGTGCGTGACGGAGATATTGATATAGCGTCAGCGGTATCTTCTGTCGGATTTTTTGCGGCATCATATGCGGTATCGGTTCTCGGCAAGGTACTTGATGAATTGAACGAGATAAAAAAGCGGTTCAGATAAAATATACAGCTGCCATCTGCTATGATTCAAAGCGGGGCGGCTGTTTTTATACCGGGATTTTTATAACAGTTTCGGGAATACCGCGGTGGGATTCTCTATGGTATAATGGTTCACGAAGGGAGGTAATGCAGTATGAAATACGAAAACGCAAAAGATATTCTTCCGCCGGAGCTTCTGAGAGAAGTGCAGAGATATATCAGCGGCGCTGTGATCTATGTTCCCTCAGTCGGTGAGAGAAAACCGTGGGGAGAAGCATCGGGATATAAAAATGTACTCACGCAGAGAAACCGCGATATCAGAAACAAATTCGTCGAAGGCGCCACGGCGGATGAGCTTGCGGAACAGTTCTTCCTCTCTCCGGAAACAATCAGAAAAATTGTTTATACCAGAAAGGAGACAGACAACATGAAAAAACTGCCTGAGAAAATGCCTGATTATACCATTGAAAGGTCCGACAAACCTGTACCTGCAGTGAAATGCGAATCTCTGCGCGGATGGGATATCATTCCGAGAACAGGTGAGAGCGCGTCATTCGCGAGATATGTCAGTCCGCAGAAAATGATCCGCGATATCGTTGATTTGAAAGTCATAGGAAATATGGAGATACACGGGATCGAGGGTGTGCGGATCGAGGTTCGCGAACGCAGTACGGAATACCAGCCCGATTCATACGATACGGTACGTTATCTCATCGCTCAGCTTACGGAAAGTCATACCCGAATCCTTGCGGAACAGCATGAAGAGGACGGGTGCGTGAAGCTGACCACATTCATGGACGGGGATGCATTTCTTGACTGCTATGGCTGCGGCGAGGACAATATCGGACGAAAGACCATGCTTGAACCTGACGGAAATGTTACAAAAGACGGGAACAGCATAACAGTCCGCACATCTGACCCGTTTTTTGATATCGTCGGACGATATAATGTTGCGATAAACGGCAAAGTGTACGATACTGTCCTTGTCGTTGATACGGAATCATTGACAGATGGGATAGTTACCGAAGAATATATTGATCTGAGCGGAAAATCGGTACTGTTCAGACGCTATAACCGCAATGACTGGCGTTTTGATGAATACGGAAAGCTGTGGGAAGAGCTTCTGCCCGATGCTGACAGGATCACCGTGAACGGGGAATGCTTCGTACACTGGGTCGATTCAATTTCGGAATATATCGTATAATTACAAAATAGCACACTGTTTTGTCCGAATAATCACGGATATGCGGTGTGTTT
>CAZPPN010000050.1:0-10039 GCA_964588425.1 uncultured Ruminococcus sp.
GTATTGCCGTTTGCAGTAGTTCTGCTCACGAGGTATTCGGATGTAAGTGCGTTGTAGAGAATCACAGCAGTTTCTTCTCTTGTGAGTACATCTTCGTATTTCACATCTTCAAGACCTCTGTCAAGACCGAGCTTGATACCTGCGTTGATGTAAGTCCAGGGATAACCGGCTTCCATTGTTGTCGTTTCATGACCGAGAGCACGGACGAGCATTGTCATCGCATCCTGCTTCTTGATGCCGCCCTTCGGATTGAAAGTTGTGGACGATGTGCCGATGATATATCCTGCTGCATTAGCCCACGAGATAGCACCGTTGTAGTAGGGTTCATAGAGGTCTGTGAACTTTGTTGTGTTCACTCTGCCCGCGTCATCTCTGCCGAGCATAAGTCTGAAAAGGAGAGTTGCCATCTGCTCTCTGGTTACATCGTCCAGAGGAGAGAATTCGTTCTCGCTTGTACCTTTGATGACGCCGATATCGGAAAGAATTGATATCTCGGTCTGAGCCGCGTTGTCAGCAGTTACATCGTCATAGTTTTTCGCAAAAGATACGGTTCCCACGCTCGCTGCCATAATTGAAGCAAGCGAGAAACCGATGAACTTTTTCATACCGTTCATATGTTTTCCTCCTGTTTTTGCTTCGGCGGTTCTGCTTTTCTTCCGCCGCGTTGATATGATATCACATGAAGAAGATTAAATCAACGGTTTTTGTGCATATGCAATATATTTGAAACATTTGTTCATGTGTATTTAATTATATTGCACAAATTTGGGTAAGACGGAAAAATACAGAAAAAGCGAGGTTACTGTCCGCCTCGCTTTTATATTAAATTAATCCTGTTCCGATTCAGTCTCATCTGCTTCACTCTCCGTAAGCCACGATTCCATCTCAGCGGATTCTTTTTCCTTGCGTTCCGCGATCTCTTTTTCGTGTTCCTCGCGTGCTTCTTTCAGCGCTTCCCTGTCAATGTCTGCCGAGAATTTCTCATGAACCTCTTTTGTGATCGCAACCGCATCTGCAATAAAGTTCAGCGCTGTGCTGTCGCCGTCCTCGTAGTCGGTCATAATCACGAGAAGATACGGCACCTCATCGTAGATTATCGCCATATCATGGAACGCCTTGAGATCCCAGCCGTATTTGTGCGCGACAGTTCCGTAAGGATAATGCTTGCAGATCATGACTGTATGAATTGAAGTTATCATATCACGTTTCATGATTTCCGCGTATTTTCCGCTGTCATCGAAGAAGTTATACATCTCCCTCAGAAACTTCACGCAGTCGTTTGCTGTAAGATCCATGAATCCGCTGCTTGTTCCCTCAATTCCGAGCTGCCAGACTTTTGTATAGAACGAAGAATATCCGAATCTCTGTCTGATCTGTGCGAACGCCACATTATCGCTGAAACGCAGAGTGTAGTCGAACAGTTCTTTCCATGTAAGCTGGAAACCGTCATCTTTCCATTGGATCTCACCAGAGCCTTCTACATTCATGTTTTCCTTATCGAATGTCCAGATCTCGTCGAGATTATATTTTTCCTCTCCGGGAAGATAGATTATTTTTCCGTTTTCGTCGTAGTTCGGATGTCTGCCCTCGAAAAGCGGATTGCCTTCTTCATCGTAAAGCAGATTTCCGTTCACATCGTAATCGTGCTTATTCTTCTCGAATTTTTCGATCTCATCGAACACGGAATAGATATACGGCGCTTTTATGAGGCTCGCAGAGTAGAGAATTTCGTCAGCGTTGTATGTAAGTGTGTCGCCGGTCACAAGATTATAGTATGCATACGCAACTTTCGGATAAACCAGCACAAGCTCTTCTTCCGTTTCTGCGGTTTCGGATTCTGATTCGGCTGAAGTTTCACTCTCAGTCTCCGGCTCGGTCTCGGTCACGCGGTCGATCTCGGTCTCAGTTTCCGATGTATCCGTATTTTCATCGCCAGAAGTTTCCGATTCGGGTTCAGTTTCCGTTTCGGTTTCGGTAACAATATCGCTCTCCTCCACGGTGCCACGCTTTGCCCATCTGTACGGAGCATTCTCAAACAGATATATCAGCTTATCCTTCGGCTCTGTCGGGATGAACTCAGTTTCACTCTCAGTCTCTTCCGTCTCAGCGGATTCATCAGATTCTTCTGTTTCTTCGGTTTCAGTATATTCTGTTTCCGTCAAGTCCGACTCAGTCTCCGCAGATTCGGTCTCACCGCTGACGGATATTTCGTTGCCGGGGGGATTTACTGTTCTTTCAACGACGTATATGAATCCGAGGTAAGCCGCCGCGCCGAAGATAACAGCAGCCACCGCGAGATAGACAATGATTATTATGTTGTGTTTTTTTCTTTCTGTCATGATTGCCGCCTGATACGATTAATAAAAAATCCCGCGAAATTTTCCGCAGGATGTGTCTTTGTCGTCAATTTCCGTCGCCGCTGTAAAAAATTACTTCCTGCGGGAAACGAAGTCCGAGCTTTTCCTGTGCCATCTCAGCAACGTATTCATCATCAAACGGTCTGTCGAGATCTGCCTGAAGCTCGTTTATGTATTCGTTCATGTCATCAATGCGTGTCTGAAGTTCGTCCGCCTTGACCCTGAGATCATTATTCTGGAGACGAAGCGTTATGAAAACAACTGTAAAAAACACTATCATTATAACGAGTGACATTCTTACGAGAGTGTTTTTAAGCAAACCTTTCATATTCACTTTTTCTCCTTTCTTCTGATCTTTGGGATACGATCGAGTCTGATGTCATCTTCAAGTTTCCTCAGATACCTCGCCGTTCTCATTCCGTCAACAGCTTCCGCAGACACGAATATGATTCTGCCGAGAGTTGAAGTATACACAAATCTCACGATACGTCTGATTATTCCGAGAACAAACCGCACCGGTATCGCGACCGTATATCTGAACACCAGTCTGATAAAACGAACCACGGCTTCAGAAAAATACATGACCGCGCGTCCGACTGTATTATGATATAGCACGAAGCCCAATGTGCACGGGATGAGGATAAACGCTCTGATCACGCCGTTATTCTGCCAGTAAACGAACACGGAAAGCACCGCCGCCATAGACAGGACATACACAAAATCCAGCAGTGCAAATATGATGCACGGCAGGATTCCACGCTTCATTCCGCGATTTTCACCCGAATAAGACGCTATACCGCATATAATATGACTTATTTTAATTATATCGTAAAACGCGCCAAAAATCAAGCCTAAAATGACAGAATTCTGCATAATTATCAATTGTTTTTCGATAAAAAATTCCATATTAAACTATCTGAACAGCTTTGCAAATAATCCGCGCTTCTCCGTATGATCTTTTTTGCCGAAATAGTAAAAACCGTCGATATCCCCAACGATTTTCAGCTCCCCGTTTTCGGTGGAGAAGCTCTCTATTTTCAGGTTACTTCCGTCAATTGCGATCATTCCGAGGACTGATGACAGCGTGATCTCCGACTCCGTGAAACTCGCTACTTCCTCGATACCGCTCAGCTCCATGCTTTTGCGTGAAAAAAGGCATACATCCTGCTTTGCATCCATACGATCAAATCCCCCGATAAAAAGTTACGGTATTTGATTATATGCGTGCTGTGCGTTCTGTATGCCTTATGAAGATCAAAATGATTTTATTGCCCCATCACTCGATTATTTCGTACATCGACGATGCATCAGCTTTTGCCGCGTGTTCTTTTACGTCGACAACACGGAATCTGAGCGTTCTCTCGCCGTATGTTACCGCGATGATGTCGCCCTCTTTGACGTCATATGATGCCTTTGCGCGCTTGCCGTTTACCTCAACGTGTTCAGAGTCGCAGGCTTCGTTGGCAACTGTTCTTCTTTTGATTATTCTCGATACTTTTAAGAATTTGTCAAGTCTCATATTTTATCTCACTTTACAAGGTAAGTCATTTTTATAGTTTTCGATAAATTCGTCTGCTTTGTCGGATATATCCTTCTCGATATCAGCTTCGTCTCCCGCAAGAATGACGGAATTCCAGACGATATCGGCGATAATGCGTTCTTTCTCATCTTCTGCGGCATTCTCAAGGGATAGCGCGAGATTCTTTATATTTTCCGCAATCTCGCTGTCAGAACCGAATTCATATCCGTCCTTGCGCGCTTTTTTTGCCACTTTCTTCGCACGGATCAGCGCGGGATACTGCTTCGGAACAGCCGCCATTGATTCCCGGGCTGTCTTGCGGCTTTTTTCATATTTTTTGATCTTCTCCCAGTTATCGAGAACCTGAGCCGAGCCGTCAACCGAAACATCTCCGAAAACGTGCGGATGACGGAAGATCATTTTCGCGCAGATATCGTTTATAACATCGTCCACGCTGAACACGCCCTGCTCTTCCTCGATTCTGCTGTGGAACATGACCTGAAACATGACGTCTCCCAGCTCTTCTCTGATAAGCTCACGGTCGTCTTTATCTATTCCCTCGATCACTTCGTATGTTTCCTCGATCAGGTCATTGCGGATCGAAGCATGGGTCTGTTCTCTGTCCCACGGGCAGCCTTCTTCGCTGCGGAGGATTTCGACAAGTGTACGGAGCGATTCAAAATCATGTTTGTTCTCTGCTTTAAGTTTGTTTTTGAGTTCGTTTATGTTCAATTTTATCGTCCTTTCTTTTAGCTGACTCTTCAGCCGTCCGTCCGAGCAGTTTTCTTATTTCATCTTTCGTAACCGCCCCCGTGATCAGTACAAACGCAATATAAACCGAAGCTGCTGCAATGATCGCCAGAGCGCACGAAAGTCCCCCGCCGAATATCGGAAGCAGAGCGTCATATATCAATACGGCTGATGATGCACATACAACACTTGCTGCAAGCGGTTTTATCAGCGTTTTAACAAATGCCAGCTCGATGCCCATATATTTAACAACAAACGCCATATTGATAAACGTTACCGTAAGATAACACGCAAAAGTCGATATGGGTGCGCCGGCGATTCCATAGTTTTTGATCAGGATCATATTCCCCATGCACTTCACAGCTGCGCCGCACAGCATCGAGATCAAGGGCAGTTTTTCTTTTCCCGCACCTTGAAGAATCGAGTTTGTAACAGCAAGTATGCATACGAAAAACGATGACGGTGCGAGGCAGGTGAGAAGCGGTGCCGCCATATGAGCAGATGCTTCCTTATAAAACAGGCACAGGATCGGATCTGCCATGACCGACATTCCGAGTGCACACGGGAGTCCAATCATGACCGCATATCTGAGAGATGATTCGGTTTTCTCCCGCGCCTGTGCGCTGTCCTTTGATGCAAGAGCCGCCGCAATTGCCGGGACAAGAGAATACGCGATCGGGTACACAAACACCGGCGGCAGATTGAACATAGGCACGGCAAGTGAGGTGTAATTCCCATACAATGCCGCCGCACCCTCTCCCGTCATTCCGGAATTTCTCAGTATCCGCTGGATGAGTGCGGTGTCGATCATGTTTGTCAGGCTCATCACAGATGAACTCAGCGTTACGGGGAGTGAAATTTTCACAAATCTCGCCGCAATCTCAGATATTTTCGGCTTATCATATGTCAGATTAATGTGTCCGGGCATCAGATCCCTGTCACGTCTGAAGATTTTTGTCGCCGCGAGGTAAATCCAGCCGCCGAGTGAGCCTATTGTAAGTCCGGATACCGCATATGCCGCGACAATATGGATTTCATAACCCATGCCAATCGCATACAAAGCCGCCACAACACCGACAAGAAGTTTACCCACAGCTTCGATAAGCTGAGATATCGCAGTCGGAAGCATATTACCGCATCCCTGAAAGTATCCTCTGATCGCGCTTGAGATACATATGAACAGCATTGTCGGGGCGATCACAGCTATGGAAAGTGCCGCTTTATCGGATTTTATGAGTTCGGAAAGCGATGATGCTCCTGCGAACATCAGAACGGAAACGATCAGTCCCACCGCCACAAAAATCACAAGTGCAATTCGGTATATCAGCTTTGCCGCAGCGAGTTTCCCTTTCGATCTGGCTTCCGATACCATAACCGATATCGCGACAGGCAGACCCGATGTAGACAGCATATAGAAAAAGGTATACACCGAATATGCGGAATTGTAGTACCCCATTCCGGTGTCGCCCACTATATAATTCATCGGGATCTTGAAGAGAAGTCCGGCTGTTTTCACGAGCAGATTCGATATTGTCAGAACCAATACACCCGAAACGAAGGAATTTGTTTTTCCGCTGTCAAATACGTTTTTCCTTTGTTTTTTCGGTGTCCTGCATATTTTATCCGCATCATGATTTCTGCCCAAAGCTCCTCCTCTGTGTTATCCGATAAACTCCCTGAAAACGGAATTTTCGGGAATCATGCTTTCTTCAAAATATTTACATCCGAATACACTGAGTTTTTCTGTCAGCTCATCCGCTTCGGCTCTGTATCTGCTGTCCGACGGTACGGTTGCGAGCAGTCTGAGCACGTGCGGCGAGATAACAAACAATTCATACGGCAGGAATGAGTCGATATAGACATCACATCCGCCTGAATTGGGGAAGATATTCTTTTCTTCATTCTCACGCACGCCTTCCCAGAGATGGAGTGAGAATTCTGCGGTCGCGTTTCTGAATTTGAAATCCCGCACGATTCTTCGCATCAGTCGGATCTCATGTTTTGTCAGAACGGCGTCACGGTATTCGATATCGTCTGCAACCGAGATGAAAATGCTTTCGTAATTTCCGCCGAATAGTAACGTCACCTCGGGATATACAGCCTGAATACCTTCAAAGATATATATATCGTTCTCTCTGGGTGAATATTCCCGATATCCGACTCTTGCGGTGTCAACAAACGAATATTGAGGCACGCGGACAGTCTTTCCTGCAAGAAGATCCTTTGTGAACTCACCGAGATAATCGAGATCTATCGCGTTGACGCTGTCATAGTCGGGAGATTCGCCTGTAACATTGTTTCTGTCCGATCTGTCGTGGAAAAAATCATCGATCGACATCACAACGGCGTTCTGCCCTTCTCTGATGATTCTTTCGGTAAGCATTGCGGCTGTTGTGGTTTTGCCTGAGCAGGTCGGTCCTGACAGCGCGATCACTTTATGATGGTCGTTATCGAAAACCGTGTCGATTGCAGCAGTGATCCTTTTATTGAACTCATCCTCGCACAGTCTGACAAACGCTTCAGCTTCGGATCTGCTGTTAATATTAAATGTAAGTTTTTTCATATAAACACCTTTTGGGCTTGTTGCTGATCAGGTCTTCAGTCGAAAAACTCCATTGCCTGTTTTCGCATGGATTCGTATTTTTCCCTCGCTTCCGCGCCGTCATTTTCGTTATGAGCGCGGAGATACTCGTAGGGATATTTGGGTTGGAACACACGCTCGATACGCACACTTCCGTCCGAATCGGGAACTGACACGAGCTTTGTAACCGATGATGCCCCTGCCGCAAAGATCGAGTGAACCTCTTCCATCATGAAGATATTGTAAAGTCCCTCGTGTCCCTCTTTGGCATAACCGACATTCTCGAGATTTCCGACGGTATTTTTCTGTCTGTACATATAGTAAGGCAGATATCCGCTTCGGCTGAGTGCTGTCTGCGAATACGCCACGCTTTCCGATGCGATAAGCGATGAGGGATCGAACTTGCCCTCGGCTTTGAATTCGGAAGAACGCTTGACGCTGAATGTGTGCACGGTGATATTTTCGGGATCAAGTGCGATCACGCGGTCGATAGTGTTCACGAATGACTCGGTTGTATCATACGGAAGTCCTGCGATGAGATCAACATTGATATTTCTGATTCCGCTTGCTCTTGCCGCTTCATATGCCGAGAAGAACATATCTGTCGAATGAGCGCGTCCGATTTTTCTGAGTACCTCATCGTTCAGCGTCTGCGTATTCACGCTGATTCTGTCAACACCGTATTTTGCTGCGGTTTTCAGCTTCTCGGGCGTGATTGTATCGGGACGTCCAGCCTCAAGTGTGAACTCTCTGACCGATGTGATATTTTTCGTGATTGTGTTCAGGAGAAAATCAAGCTGATCTGCGTTCAGAATCGTAGGTGTTCCGCCGCCGATGTAGACTGATGTAACAGTCATTTCAAGATCGCGGATCAGGGAAAAAATCCCGTCGATATCCTTTGCGAGAGCCGCAAGATAATCCGGGATCAGTTTGAGAAGACCGGGGGATGTGTATGACACGAACGAACAGTACGCGCATCTTGTGGGGCAGAACGGGATTCCGACATAGACGCTGCACTCACGTCTGATCTCGGGAGTAATAACTTTCGCCTCGGCAAGAGCTACATCGACCGCAAGTCCTGCTTTGATGGGATCGACAAAATACTCACGGCTGATGTGTTCCGCTGCGGAAGTACGGTCCATTCCTTTATCAAGAAGCTCTGTCGCAACCTTTGCGGGGCGTACTCCTGTGAGAATTCCCCACGGCGGAACAAATCCCGTAAATTCCGATCCGGCTTTCATGAATGCCTCACCTACGGCAATCTTGCGCTGACGGTCTTTGTCGAAAGTATCCGCATCCCACTTCACGCATGACTGAGCGGATGATGTTTTCTCACCCTGCGTAAGTGAGAGACTCGCGCTGACTGATTCCTCATCTTCGGTCATATCAACAGACACAACAACGGTATCGGGTGTTATTTCCTCATTCTCTGGAAATTTTGCGCCCGGGAAGAATGTCATTGCGAGAGTCTGCACGTAATATGGTTTAATATTTCCGTTAATTCTGAGAATCATTTTGCGTTCTTAGGCTGTTTCAGAACCGCAGAATCCATCGGGATCGTTACGGGTCCGTCATTGATGATCGAAACCTTCATATCCGCGCCGAACTCGCCTCTTGTAACTTTCGGAGTATACTTTGTGATGTAGTCAGCGAAAAATTCAAAAAGCGGTTTTGCTGCATCCGGATGCGCCGAGTTCATATAATCCGGGCGGTTTCCCTTTCTGTACGATGCATAGAGTGTAAAGTTCGGAACAACGATGATTCCGCCGTCGACATCCGCGAGCGAGAGGTTCATTTTTCCGTTTTCATCCTCGAAAATTCTGAGTTTTCCTATTTTGTCTGCGAGAAGGACTGCGTCGTTTTCTTCGTCTCCGTGAGTCACGCCGAGCAGGACAAGGATACCCTTACCCTCACATTCGGCGATAACTCTGCCGTCGACTGTCACTTTGCCTTCTGCAATTCTCTGTATTACTGCCAGCATATTATTTCCTGTTTATATTATATTACGAGAATCCACGTGTTATGCTGTGGATATGGTTGATTGATTTGAGACGCGCCATGATCGAGTTATAGTGCTCGATATTTTTGCATCCGACGGTAAGATTTATAATGATATCGTTCTCCGTACGCTTTTTGGTATTGATTGATAGAAGCGACACTTTCATATCAGCTATCGCCGTTGTGATATTCGCGAGAAGCATGATATCGTTTTCAGCGTAGATTTGGAGCACAACCTCATACAGCGCCTTGCCGAGTTCTGCCGCAGTCATGGAATCCGTATCCCATTCCGCATGGATCCAGCGATCGGAATACTCGGGATTGGCGAGTCCTGCTGTGACGTTCGGGCAGTCGTGCTTATGGATAGAGATGCCGTATCCTTTCGTGATAAAGCCGATGATATTGTCGCCGGGCAGCGGATTACAGCATTTCGCAAACTTGACCTCGCAGCCGTATTCGCCGTCGACGATGATGCCGCTGTTCGATTTGATCTTCTTGTTGCTTCTCTGGATCTGTACCTGATCTGTATCGGTGATCGGATTCTGCTCGTCGGGTTTTACGATACGCTCGTACTCGATTTTGAGCTTGGATGTGACCTTAGTCATCGCGATACCGTTATAACCGACTGCATTGAAGAGGTCTTCCGAGTCAGCCATGCCGAGCTTATGTGCCGCTGCCGCGATGATCTCGAGCTTCTGTGCATCGTTCGGCTTTACACGGTATCCGGAGATGACACGGTCGATTTCAGCCTGACCGATCTTGATGTTTTCAGCACGCTTTTCTTTCTTGAACCACTGGCGGATCTTTGTTCTCGCTTCGCTTGTCTTGACGATC
>CAZPPN010000051.1:0-10028 GCA_964588425.1 uncultured Ruminococcus sp.
AAAGAGCTGAAGGTGTGCCCGATATCATATGTCTCAAAAATATCGCGGATATGTTCGGCGTGACGGTTGATTACCTGCTGAAACCCGAGCATGACGAAGAGGTGGCGCAGACCGAAGCCGTGCTTGATGTAAAGCCGACCGTGCAGAAGAAAAATTACGTAATCAACAAGCTGCCGATTGTTCTTGTATCAATAGCCGGTGTGTGGCTTCTTGCCGCTGTTGTGTATGTGATAATGATGCTCGCGAGCGTGAAGTTTGCCCTTTCATTCGTTGCAGCCGCAGTTGTGACAGCTTTGCTTCTGGTGATATTCAACTCTCTCTGGGGTAAGAGAAAATACACATTCTGGGCGATTGATCTTCTTGTGTGGAGCATTTTGTTCCTCGTCTGCTATGTTTGCCGTGCGTACAATCTGTGGCTTCTTATGGTGATCGGATTCCCTGCTACCGTTGTTGTCTGGCTTGCGTGCAGGATACGTACTGAGAAATCCGATGTGGAATAAATATGCGGAAGTGTGAATATAATTGCATCATGTTTTCTCGTGTATCCGATATAATTTTCCCGGCCAATACTTGACAATTCGCTGAAACAATGCTATAATAACACCGAACAAACGCAGGGGTGCTTCTTGCTGAGACGGCTGAATGCCGAACCCTTTAACCTGATACGGATAATACCGGCGTAGGGAGAATTTGATCCGATGTTTGTGTGTGTCTCATCCCGGGAAGAGATGCTGACTGACAGCGATAAAATAAAATTCTGAACGCAATGATCCGTAGTATGTTTGTGCTGCGGATTTTTTATTTGATCGGCGTCTGTTCAACCACCTATCTATTCCATTGTGCCGTTTATACGGTGAAGAAAGGACGAACACTATGACAAACGCATCTGCCCCGAAAAGAAGAATCAGCATCCATGTACTGTGTGAGTGCGGTATTATGATAGCTCTCGCTACGGTTCTCAGTATGATCAAGGTCTATGAAGCACCGTTCGGCGGATCGGTAACGCTTCTCTCGATGGCTCCGATCATTGTGCTTTCAATGCGTCACGGCGTAAAGACAGGACTTGCCGCAGGTTTGGTGTATTCCGTTCTCCAGCTTTTTCTCGGTCTTTCGAGTGTTGCATGGGTTCCGGATATCGTTGGCAAATTCCTGTGCGTGCTCCTCGACTATATCGTGCCGTTCACACTCCTCGGATTCGGCGGAATGTTCAGAAATGTGCGTATGCTGAAGAATGAAAAGGCAAATCTTGTCCTTGCCGCATTTCTCGGAACGCTCGCCGTGTGCCTTCTCAGATTCGCGTGCCATATTCTCTCCGGAGTTGTGATATGGTATGCACTCGACCTCGAATGGTACGCCGATGATCCGACACATATCGTCAACCGCTATTCGAAGTGGATTTTCTCCGTGATCTACAACGGATCGTTCATGCTTCCCGAGATCATCGAGACCTGCATCGGAGTACCGATTCTTACCTCTGCTCTGTCAGCTTTGAAGATTGACAGAAGGACAAGTATGCATATCCGAGGATAATCTGCATAACCGAAAATACAGCCGCAGCGCAGAAATTTACTGTACTGCGGCATTTTTTGTTATACTCAAACAAAAGATATACAGAATATTCATACAAATTTCCCCAAAGACTTTTGACATAATGTACATTATATGATATAATATATTATTACAAAGATTAAAATCGGAGATTTATATGGTAATCCTGGGAATCGACCCCGGAATAGCGATCGTCGGCTGGGGAGTGATTGATTACGGCGGAATCGGCACACGTCCCAAAACGCTCGACTTCGGTGCGATAACAACCCCTGCCTCAATGAAAACCGAAGACAGGCTTGCAGTTGTGTACCGTGAAATGCAGGCGATCATAGCAAAATATAAGCCTGAAGCCGCCGCTGTCGAGGAGCTGTTTTTCAACACAAACCAGAAGACCGGCATCATCGTCGCGGAATCGAGAGGCGTAATCCTGCTGTCGTGCAATCTCGCAGGCGTGCCGATATACGAGTATACGCCGCTTCAGATCAAGAGTGCTGTCGCAGGATACGGACGGGCTGAGAAAAATCAGATCATTGAGATGGTGACGCAGTTCCTCGGACTCAGAGAAAAACCGAAGCCCGACGATACAGCCGATGCTCTTGCCGCTGCGATCTGCCATGCCCACACGGGTACATCAAGACTGGCGCAGTATTACAACAGACCTACCACAATGGCAGGAAAGATCGGTCAGACAGGCAAGGGAAGCCGCTCCGCTTTGGCAGGCAAAGTAGGGGTTGAGGTTTCCGCGCGTCTGATGGACACGGAAAGCACGAAGGGAACGTCAAAATGAGCGAATACAACTGGCACGGTGAGATCAGAAGCATACTTGAATGTGTGGAAAACGCAAGGGATCTCGGTGGATATCCTCTCGCAGACGGTGGATATACGAAAATAGGCAGAGTGATCCGCTGTGAAGTACCGCTTGAACCCACAGAGCATGATATTTTGCTGCTGAAGAACGGCGGATTCAAGACGGTTATTGACTTTCGTGAAAAACGTGCGAACGACTCGTTTCCGCATGGTCTGAAGAATATCGATGGCTTTGAATATCACGAATGTCCCGTGATTGCCGGAAGTAAACCTGCAGAGGTGTCCGATGAGGTTCCGCTGACGTATCTTTCTATTGCGGAAGACAGCGAATTTCACAGAGCGTGGAAGATATTCGCGGCTGCTGACAGCGGAGTTATTTACAATTGTACGGCAGGGCGCGACAGAACGGGGACGTTTTCAATGATTCTGCTGACTCATACAGGTGTTATCCGCGATGCTGTGGTGGAAGACTACACTGTGACAAAGGAATATAATTTTCACAGATTCGAGAGAATCCGGGTGGAAAGACCGTATATTAATCTTGAAGCGGTTTGTCCGAGGGTGTGGTACGCTGAGGAATTTCTGCGGCTGTTCTGTGAAAAATACGGCTCGACGGATGCGTATTTCCGAACGATCGGGCTTGATGACAATGAAATTGCAAGAATCCGCATGAAACTGCGGTGACTGAACGAATGGGAGAAAATATATGTGGATAGCTGACGGATGGAAAGAATACGAACTTATCGACGCTGACGGCGGTGAGAGACTCGAGAGATGGGGCAACTATATCCTCGTGCGTCCCGACCCGCAGGTGATCTGGAAGGGCGAGAGAAAAAATCCCCTCTGGAGACAGGCTCACGGCTTGTATCGCAGACAGGGTGGCGGCGGATCTTGGGTGGTAAACAAAATGCCCGAGTCGTGGTGCATCTCGTACGGTCAGAAGAGCGAACTGAAATTCAGACTCAGACCGATGGGATTCAAGCATACGGGACTTTTCCCCGAGCAGGCGACTAACTGGGACTGGTCATCTTCGATGATAAAAAGAGCGATCTCGTCAGGACACGCACAGCCGAAAGTTCTCAACCTTTTCGCTTATACCGGCGGTGCTACCGTTGCGTGCGCCAAAGCGGGTGCGGCTCTCTGTCATGTCGATGCGTCGAAAGGAATGACTCAGGCGGCAAAGGAAAATATGCAGCTTTCCGGGCTCGGCGAGGCTCTGTGCAGATATATCGTCGACGACTGCAGAAAGTTCGTTGAAAGAGAAGTACGCCGCGGCAACCGATATGACGGAATCATCATGGATCCCCCGTCTTACGGAAGAGGCCCGAACGGTGAAGTCTGGAAGCTCGAGGAATGTGCGGCTGAGCTGATCGAGCTTGTTGTAAAAGTGCTCTCGGACGATCCTGTATTCTTCCTCATCAATTCGTACACAACAGGTCTCTCCCCGGCGGTAATGCAGTACATTCTCATGCGCACGCTTCCGTCACATCTCAGATCCCGCGCGAAAGTGGAGATCGGCGAGACCTGCATACCCGTAACCGACAGCGGACTTCTTCTCCCGAGCGGCGCGTCCGTCAGAGTTGAGTTCTGCTGATCGAGATCACAATATCTATCGGAGAAAAAATATGACACCGATAATCAAAGCAGAAAATTTAGTTTTTTCATACCCGGCTGACGAGGATTCGATTCCTGTGCGCGCTCTTGACGGAGTGTCGTTCGAGATCGAGGAAGGCTCGTTTACCGCGGTGCTCGGACATAACGGAAGCGGAAAATCGACACTCGCGAAGCTGCTGTGCATGATAAATATGCCCGACGCGGGAAAGCTGTGGATACTCGGCAGGGAGATGACAGATCCCGAGGTCACCGACGACGATATTTTCAACGCAAGACGTGATGTCGGCATGGTGTTCCAGAATCCCGACAACCAGATCGTTGCCACTATCGTTGAAGAAGACGTTGCGTTCGGATGCGAAAACCTCGGCATTGCTCCGTCGGAGATCAGAAAGAGAGTTGACGCCGCGCTTGAAGCTGTCGGAATGAGCAAATACGCCCGTCACCCTTCCCACGGACTCTCTGGCGGTCAGAAGCAGAGAGTTGCCATCGCCGGTGTTATCGCAATGAATCGCAGATGCATCATTTTCGACGAATCCACCGCGATGCTTGACCCGATGGGCAGACGTGAGGTCATGAAGATCATCCGCAAGCTCAACAAAGAAGAGGGAATCACCGTTATCCTCATCACACACCATATGAACGAGGCGGCTGAAGCTGACCGTATCCTTGTAATGGATCACGGCAAGATCATCGGTGACGGAACACCGAACGAGATTTTCGGAGATCCCGAGATGATGTGGAATGCAGGACTTGATGTTCCGCAGACAACGGAGCTTCTCTTCAAGCTCAGACAGAACGGACTTGATGTTCCGACCGACATCTTCGACACACAGGAATGCGCCGCGATAATTGCAGAAGCGATAGCGGGATCGGAGAGAAAAAATGGCTAAAACCGAACTTCAAAATATTTCCTATACCTACAACAAGGGAACACAGAGCGCACAGAAAGCTCTCGACAATGTTTCCCTGACAATAAAATGCGGTGCGATCACAGGTCTTATCGGGCATACGGGAAGCGGAAAATCCACTCTCGTTCAGATGCTCAACGGACTGCTGAAGCCCGATGAAGGCAAGGTTATTATAGACGGTGTCGATATCTGGGCTGAGCCGAAAAAGATCCGCGAGATCAGATTCAAGGCAGGCCTTGTGATGCAGTATCCCGAATACCAGCTTTTCGCCGAGACTGTCCGCGAGGATATCGAATTCGGCCCGAAAAATATGGGACTGACAGGCGACGAGCTTGAAAAATGCGTGCTTGAAGCGGCGGCGTTCTCGGGAGTGAGTACGGAAATGCTCGATAAATCCCCGTTTGAGCTCTCCGGCGGTCAGAAAAGACGAGTCGCACTCGCAGGAGTTATCGCAATGCGTCCGAAGATACTGATCCTTGACGAACCTGCGGCAGGACTTGACCCTGTCGGACGGCGCGACATCCTCGGCGGAATCAAGAAATACTCCCGTTCAAGCGGTACAACCGTGATAATCGTAAGCCACAGCATGGAAGATATGGCGCTCTACTGCGATGACATCGTGGTGATGGCGAACGCGAAGATTCTCATGCATAAGCCGTGCGCGGATGTTTTCTCCGAATACAGGGAGCTTGTGGCGGTCGGACTTGACGTTCCGATGATAACCCGTGTCGCATCATCGCTGAGAGATCACGGAATCGACATCGGTGAGGATGTTTACACCGTTGACTATGCTCTCGGGAAAATACTCGAATATGTGCGTTCGGGAAAAATGCCCGAGAGGGAACAGAAGCAGGTGTGAAAAAACTGTAACCTTACCAAAGGAAAGGACATTGAATGAAAGCTGATATAACATTCGGTCAGTACTGTGAGGGAAGTTCGCTTATCCACAGACTCGACCCGAGGGCAAAAATAATTATTGCACTTCTTTATATCGTGGTGATATTCCTCGCAAAGAGCGTGAGCGCATTCGGGGTACTTCTTCTGTCTTCCATTGTGTTCATCGCCATGGCAGGACTGTCTCCGCGGATGATTCTGAAGTCGATGCGGCCGCTGTTGTTCGTGATCGTGTTCACGGCAGTTATCAATATTTTCTGGATGACGGGAGACAGGCTGCTGTTCGAATTCGGTGTAATCAAAATATATCTTGAGGGTATCATAAACGCAGTTCTCATCATCATCCGTATCGTTCTGCTGATTGTCGCGAGTACGGTGTTCCTGACGTATACGACAACGCCTCTTGCGCTGACAGACGGACTTGAGCAGCTCCTGTCCCCTCTGAAGAAGATCGGACTCCCCGTGCATGAGTTTTCCATGATGATGACAATCGCGCTCAGATTTATCCCCACACTTATCGACGAAACAAAAAAGATCATCAACGCGCAGACTGCAAGAGGTGCTGATTTCTCAACGGGCAGTATTCTCAGCCGTGCGAAAGCCCTGATCCCGATCCTCATTCCGCTGTTTGTTTCATCATTCAGACGCGCGGACGAGCTGGCTACCGCGATGGAATGCCGATGCTACACAGGCGGAAACGGAAGAACGAGAATGAATGTTCTCCGCTCGACTACGAAGGACTGGATATTTGCTTTGTGCATTATTCTGCTCGGCACGGCGATTGTACTTCTTAACATCTATCTGCCCATCTACTCTCTCTCAATCTGAAAATGAAGCTGATTCTGAAAATAAAATACGACGGACACAGGTACGCAGGATACCAGTCTCAGCCGGATCTTCCTTCCGTGCAGGGAACGCTTACCGATGCGCTGTCAAAGGCTCTCGGGCAGAAGTGCAGCGTTACGGGATGCTCGCGGACTGATGCCGGAGTACACGCGCTTGGATTTGTCGCAGCCGTTGAGCCGACAGGGGATCATGACGCTGACTGGCTGAAAATCCCGATCGGCAAAGTCCACCGCGCCGCTGCGAGATATCTTCCGCCGGACATTGCGATAGTCGGTGAAGCCGAAGCTGACGATGATTTTCATCCGAGATATTCGGTCGTGTCAAAGGAATACGTCTACCGTATGTATGATTCACCTGCGGCTGATCCGTTTCTCGCGTACCGTACGTGGCATCTGAAGCGCAGACTGACCGACACGGGTATCGGGCGGATGAATGAGTGCGCGCGGTATATCATCGGATGTCGGGATTTCTCCTCATTCATGGCAGCCGGCTCGAAGATCACGGATGCTGTGCGCGAGGTGTATTCGCTGAATGTCATGCGCCACGGCGATTTCATTGAGCTTCGTATCTCAGCCGACGGATTTCTCTACAATATGGTCCGCATCATCACGGGAACGCTCACCGACTGCGCCGCAGGAACAATCGAGCCGTCGGATATTGCGGAAATAATCGCGGCAAAAGACCGTACACGCGCCGGAAAAACAGCTCCGCCGGACGGACTGTATCTCTCGGATGTCAGATATCCGTATGAAATTCCGTGGCGGATCGAGTGACAGATCATTTGCAAAGAAAGGCATGATCAGAATATGAAGAACAACGAAAACAAAAGAGTGGCGGTTGTGGGACGAATCGAGCCTCAGGTAAACCGTTACTATCTGAAAATATCGCGCAGATATATGGCGGCAGGAATCGCGCTGATGATTCTGCTTCTGCTGTACGTGATATGCGTCATGTCGTTCTTCGGCGAGTATGTGACGTACGACAATCTGAAATATCTCGCGCGGGATTTTGAAGCAATGACTCTACCCGGCAGCAGTGATTTCACACCGATCGTCTATACGGGCAGAGA
This sequence comes from uncultured Ruminococcus sp., assembly GCA_964588425.1. Lineage (GTDB taxonomy): Bacteria > Bacillota > Clostridia > Oscillospirales > CAG-272 > UMGS1696. The sequence goes on from CAZPPN010000051.1 coordinate 7,687, forward strand.
AAATATGCGCTTTGCTTACTTCAAAAACGGACTTGCGGTGTCGGACGGTGAATCGTATATGTACTACGATGCATCCGGTATCAGTCTGACCGAGGAAGAGATCGGATACGCAGACCCCGTTCTCGTGCCGTCAGATAAATACCTGCTCGCGTATGATCTCGGGCATGGCGGTTATTCGGTGTACAACCAGCTCACACGGATAATCGAGCGCGAATCAGCCCTGCCGATCATTGACGGTGATATCGCGTCGGACGGCACAATGATAATCGCGACAAGATCACGCGATACGAAATATGTTATTGACGTATACAACTCGGCGTTCAACAGGACAATGAGTATTTACAAAGAAAATTACGTCCTCGCGGCAGAAGTATCTCCCGACGGCGAATATATCATAATCTGCTCCGCTGTTCCGGCAGATACAGGCTTCAACTGTGAGGTCGAGATCTGCAGAAACGGTCAGAGCGAAAAAATCTTCTGCACAACTTACGAAAACACGATGCCTCTTGACGCATTTGCGTATGACGGCGGATTTACGGTGCTGTGCGACAAGGGTGTGTACTTCTTCGGATACGACGGGCATATGATTAACGGAAGCGCGTTTACCGGAATGAGCCTGCGCTTTGCGGATCTGTGTGATAAAACTGTATCTGTTGTCGGTAATGTTAATGCGCTCGGAAGCGAAAACCGTGTTATAGTTTACTCCGCAGACGGGAATATTCTATATGACAAAGAATTGCGGGAGCGAATCACGGGTGTTTACGCATCAGTCAATACGTCCGACGCTCTTGTGTACTATACGACCTCGGATTCCGTGAATAAGATCCTGCCCGACGGTAAGATCGTATCGGTATCGGTGGAATCAGGTGAGGTGCTTGACGTTATACCGGACAAAAACGGCGCTCTGATCTGTTACAAAAACGGAGCCGAGCACTGTTCTTTCAACGAGAATTAATCAATACTTTCGGAGGTGTCAATCATGAGCTTAGCGATAGACGCGGTCATACTTTTTGCGGCAATTTTAATTATCTGGTCAGGTACCTGCAAGGGATTCATCCGATCGGTCATGGGGCTTCTGTCAACAGTCGCATCAATGATCGCCGCATATGCGTATACCCCTGCGCTGTCTGACTACATCAATAAAAATTATATCATCGACAATATCACGGAGGGGATCAGCGAAACACTCAAATCCCTTGCGTTTGACGTGAATACGGGTATTTACAATCTCGAAAGACTTGCCGTTGACCTTGATTCATCCTTTACGGATATTCTTGACCGCTACGGCATCGAAGTCGAGGCGTTTGCGGAGAAACTCATGGGACTCACATCCTGCAGCGAAGAGTTGATCTATTCCTACGCAGAAGAGATCGCATCTCCCGCATCGTCAACTATCTCATCCGCAATTTCCTTCATCATTATATTTATAGCGGTATTTCTTGCGCTGTCTCTTATCACCGCTCTGCTTGATCTTATCTTCAAGCTGCCCGTTCTCAAGACAGCAAATATGTTATTCGGATTTGTTTTCGGTGCAATCGAGGCAGTCGTGTTTGTCTCACTTCTCGCGCTCCTCATTTCCGTGCTTGTGACAGCCCTCGGCTCAATTGATCCCGATCTGTTCGGCGCCGAAGCGGTTGAAAAAACAATGATCTGCAAATATCTCATCGAGCACAACATTTTCTCCGGCGTGTTCAACTGATATCTGCAGAATATAAAACAGCAAAAATCTCCTGTATCAAAAAAGGTAACAATATATATGATCATGTGTTCAAGATGCCATAAAAGAGTGGCAGTAGTATTTATCAGAAATCTCCAGGGCGGCGAAGAAAAGCAGGAAGGCTTCTGCGTCAAGTGCGCCCGCGAGCTGGGAATCAAGCCGATCGACGATATTATCGCGCAGACCGGACTTGACGACGAAACAATCGACAGACTCAATAACGAAATGCAGTCTTTGATCGACAGCGGCGAATTTATGCCGAACGACGACATGGGACACGCGCCTCTCATCAATTTCTCCAAGCTCATGGGAGAGGGTGACAAAAACAGCAAATCAAAGAAGTCTGAAAAGAAAAACGGCGAGAGCAAAGATGCAGAACCGGAATTCAAGTTCCTCACAAATTATACGACGAATCTCACTCAGCGCGCAAAGGAAGGCAAGCTCGACAGAATCGTTGGACGTGACCGTGAGCTTGAGAGAGTGATCCAGATCCTCTGCCGACGTCAGAAGAACAATCCCTGTCTGATCGGTGAACCCGGTGTCGGTAAAACCGCTATTGCGGAAGCTCTCGCGCAGAAAATCGCAGACAACGCCGTTCCGTATAAGCTGAAAAACAGCGATGTGT
>CAZPPN010000052.1:0-9937 GCA_964588425.1 uncultured Ruminococcus sp.
GGTCCATGAACGCACCCGGGTCACCTTCGTCGGCGTTACATACAACGTACTTCTTATCGGAAACGGAAGCCTTTGCGAAAGACCACTTACGTCCTGTGGGGAATCCGCCGCCTCCCCGACCACGGAGACCGGAGTCGCTGATTACCTTGATAACGTCATCGGGAGTCATTTCGCCGAGAACCTTAGCAAGTGCGAAGTAACCGTTCATAGCGATATATTCGTCGATATTTTCGGGATTGATTACACCGCAGTTACGGAGAGCAACTCTCTTCTGCTTCTTGTAGAATGTTGTATCGTTAAGAGATGCAGCAACAGCTTCTTCAGCTTCTTTCTTTTCGCCTGCTGTTTCGTTGTAAACAAGGCGTTCAACGATACGGCCCTTGAGAAGGTGTTCAGCAACGATTTCCGGAACGTCATCGGGCTGTACCATGCTGTAAAATGTGCCTTCGGGGTAAACGATCATAATCGGACCGAGAGCGCAGAGACCGAAGCATCCTGTCTGAACGATCTTTACTTCTTCTTCAAGGCCCTGATTTTTAAGTTCTTCGGCGAGTTTGTCAAGGATAACACGGCTGCCGGATGATGTACAGCCTGTACCGCCGCATACCAGTACATGAGAACGAATCATAAGTGTTTATTCCTCCTGAAAATTAAAGCTTAGCCGCGCCGATTGTGTATTCGGTTACGGGTGCGCCGCCCTTGATGTGCTTTTCGATAACTTCCTTTGCGCGTTCAGCAGTCATCTTAACGTATGTTACTTTTTCCTTGTCCTTTTCGTAAACCTCAACAACGGGTTCATACTGGCAGATGCCGATGCATCCCGTCTGGGATACTGTTACTGTATCAGCGAGGCCTGCTTCTGTAACGCCTTCAACGAAAGCGCTGAGAACGGGACGGGCGCCCGCAGCGATACCACAGGTAGCCATACCTACAACGATACGGATGTCGCCGGTAGAAGTACGAACCGCTACCTTATCCTGCATTTTGGCTTTTATAGCCATGAGTTCCTCAAGTGATTTCATAGTTGTGTTCCTTTCTCGTATATGTTTATTATTAAAATAATATCAAAGGAAATTTCCGACTCATTTAAGTTCGGAATACTGCTCTTCGAGGTTTGCACCGATCCATGTGAGAATTTCGGGTTCAGAGAGCGGAATATCTCCGAGAACCGCTTTGAGTTCCGCACAGGAGAGACTTACTTCGCCGCCCGGCATTGAATGCATGAAGGTGAAGTTTACCTCGGGTGAGCCCTGGATCAGAGTTTTTACCGTTTCAACGATATTGCCGAGCGGTATGAAGTCGATATGATTCTTACCGAATTTCGCCTCGATCGTTGTTCCGTGATCATCGCTGACCTTCTCCGAAACCGATGTAACCCTGACATATCCGCCCGTCATCTCGGCAAGCATTGTCAGAAACGGAATACCGAGCCCGACACGTCTTGTTTTCCTTGTTGTGAAAAACGGATCAGTGAGTCTGATTACCTGCTCGTCCGTCATGCCGCATCCGTTGTCGGACACGGAAAAGATGAGCCATTCATCGTCCTCCTGAAGGATTATCGAGATCTCGTCGGCGCCTGCTCTGACCGAATTCATTGTTATGTCAAGAACATAAAGTGATAATTCATCCATTGTCCGCCTCCGTCATTTTCCGAGCAGATAATCAATCAGTTTTTGTCTTACGAATGCTGAGGAATACGGCTCGTCTTCAAGCTCGATTCCAAAGCCTTCTTCCGATATATCCCAGAGATAATGTGCATCCGACGATACCGCACGGGACAGTCCGCTGATTATCGGATATTTTTCCGTATATTCTGCGAGCGAATCCGCGCTGTTCAGTTCAAATGCGGTGTAATGCGGTTCGGGAGGAAATGTACCGAGTGCGGCGATGATCCCGTTCGACGGTCTGTCGATATGAGCGGGATAGCAGACGCCCCCTCTTTTCAGAACCTCATCAAACGCTTCTTCAAGGGTAATATCGGCTGCATTTATAAGAAGATATTCTTCCTCTCCCTTTATCTGATCGTTTTCGTCGAGGATGTACTGATGTCCGAAGATCTCCGGCTTGTTCGGGAACGGAATACGTTTTGTTTCAACGAATCCGTCGAACTCCATCGCGGCTTCGAGAGTCGGAAAGAGGCACACGACGTGGATATCCTCCGCCGTTGTAAGCTCCATTCCGGCAACCGGGATGATACCGTGAGATTTCGCCTGCGCAAAGAACGCGGGACAGTTTTTCGACGTATTATGATCGGTGTGCGCGACTATCGTAAGTCCGTTGATAGCCGCCATTCCGGCGATGTTCGCAGGAGTCATATCGTCGTCTCCGCAAGGGGAAAGGCATGAGTGAATGTGCAGATCACATTTATACAGGCTCATGACGCTTCACTGATTTTTACGCAAAGCTCATAAACCGACATTTCGGAGGAAAGAACAGTGATCCCGTTTTCCTGTGCCGCCTCAAGCGCATCGGGAAGAAGCTCCACTCCTTCTGCGAGGATAACAGCGGCGGCTTCAGTCAAGCTTGCCACAGCAATAACATTTGTGTTTGCCATGATTGTGAGCCAGAGATTGTCAAATTTGACACGGCTCATAGCCCGGCTGAGAAGGTCGCCTGCGTAAACTCCGCTGAACTCGCGGTCTGTTTCTCCGCACACGGTTTCAAGGGAAAGTTTTTCGCATAATTCCGAAATCTTCACGTGTGTAACCTCCGTTTCATTGGTTATCTTTTTTATCTGTATCTCTTCCCTTTACATCATCGAGCATTTCGAGAAGCGGCTTTTTCTGCACTTCCTTATGCTGTTCGAGGTATTCGTGGAAAAGCATACGCATGATGACTGTACACTCGTCGGCAGTTGTTTCGCCGCGGACTATATCCTCTGCAAATGCCATGCAGGTGGGAGCGCCGCAGGAACCGCAGTCGAGCTTCGGCAGGCTTTCGGTGATCGACTGAATATCGCTCATCATGCGCCTTGCCTCACGACGGTCATCGGACAGAAGATTGTATGGACTGTACTCAATAACATCCTCATTGAAGAATTTATCGGGAATCCATTCGCTGGCGGGTCTGTTAGGGGAAACGGGGAGATATCTCTTGAGAGTCTGGAGTCTTGCCTGAGCGATATAGGGATTAGCGACAGTCATTGATCCGCCGACACATCCGCCGCTGCACGCATTGAGCTCAACAAAGTCGAGATTCGTCATTTCCGCGTTGTCGTCTATCTGATCGAGGACTCTGATACAGTTCTCGATACCGTCAGCAGCCAGATAGCGTTCATTGAAGATCGCGGAAGATTCACCGCCCGTTATTGCCCAGCCGATACCGATCATGCCGGATTCGGTTGAGTCGAGGGGTTCATCCTCGCGTCTTTTCATCACGTCAAGAAGTGCAAAATATACATCTCTGACGGAAATTACAGCGTTGATATAGTTTCTCTCGCCGGCGAAATCGTTCTTTACGTAGCTTGCCTTTGCGGGACACGGGGAGATAAATACGATCCCGATATCCTCATCGGTAAGTTCCGGATGTTCGGATTTTGCTTTGTCCCTCGCAAGAGCTGCGGCAATATCGACACGCGGAAGAATCGGCATGACATTCTCACAGAGTGAGGGATAGTTCATACTGATCATACGCATGATCGCGGGGCAGGCTGAGCTGATAACCGGTTTTTTCACATCTTTGCGTTTTATGTAAAGACGTGTATAAGCGGAAACGAGTTCTGCCGCGCACGCAACCTCAAAGACATCATCGAAGCCGAGATCAAGAAGACCACGGATTATGTAGCCGATGTTGTCCATATTGTCGAACTGACCATAGAGCGAAGGAGCCGGAAGAGCAACCTTGTACTTATAATTTGCGATGCAGGACAAATCGTCGTGGATCGCTTTTTTTGCTTTATAGGGACATACTTTTATACACTCGCCGCAGTCGATGCATCGTACCGGATTGATGACCGCGTGACCGTCACGGATGCGGATCGCCTCGGTGGGGCATCTCTTGAGGCAGTTTGTACAGCCCTTGCACTTGCTGACTTCAAGTGAAACCGAATGTTTATAATCTGTTATCATATACACCTCGTCTGCGAAAGCGTAATGAACGGATCAAAATCAAAGGTTTACCTTCATTGTGATTGTGGTTCCGACACCGAGCTCAGTGTCGATCTTCATATAGTCGGTATACTTTTTCATGTTCGGAAGTCCCATTCCCGCACCAAAGCCGAGAGCTCTGATATTATCTCTCGCGGTTGAGTAACCCTCCTGCATGGCAAGCTCCACATCCTTGATTCCGGGACCGCGGTCGCTGAGAATGATGGTAATGTCATCTTCTCCAACTTCAACGTCCGCTTCACCGCCGTTTGCGTGGATAACCATATTGATTTCGCCTTCATACATCGCAATTGATACTTTTCTTATAATATCAGGCGAAAAACCGAGCTGTCTCAGTTTCTTTTTGACTACCACAGACGCTTCGCCTGCGGAAGAAAAATTCTCGCCGTCTACATCAAAATGGAATTTAATATTATCAGACATCGGTACCACTCCTGCCAAGTCCTTTTGAATAGAGTATTCCGCAGGCATCGTATGCGCGGAGAGCTGTTGACATCACCACGATACCGCATTCCTGCGCGAGCTCGATCATATCCTCAGTCGGCGACTTGTCTCTGACAAATACTATGCAGACCATATCCATCATATTTGCGGTACGGATCACTTGTGAATTAAGCAATCCCGTGAGAAGCACGCCCTGATCTTTTACATATGCAAGAACATCGCTCATCATGTCGCTGCAGCACGCCGAATAAATCTCGTGGTCGAGATATTCTTCACCGCAAAGAAGCTCAGCGTTAAGACATTCCTTTATTTCACAGATTTTCATATTTTCTCCATTCCGCACAATTGCGTTGTATTTTCACAGAAGATATTCTGTCAAGTCCGGTTTGTTTGTGAATTCAGGTATATCAGGGATTATCTGTATTTTGATACGATTTCGTCGATCATACCGGGTTCAAGACGTCCGTAAACATCTTCACCGATTGTAAGAACGGGAGCAAGACCGCACGCACCGATACATCTTGTTGCGTCAAGGCTGAACTTGAGGTCTTCTGTGATTCCGCCGCCTTCGATGCCGAGGATTTCCTGGAGCTTATCGTAAATAATGCCCGAACCCTTAACGTAGCACGCTGTACCAAGACATACTGCGATCGGATAAGCGCCCTTCGGATTGAGAAGGAACTGGGAGTAGAATGTCACTACGCCGTATACTTCCGAATAAGGAATTTCAAGACCTGCGGCGATGTGCTTCTGAACTTCTACGGGAAGATATCCGTAAATGTCCTGTGCCTCCTGAAGTACGGGCATGAGAGCACCGTTATCATTCTTATGAGCAGCGATCACAGCGTCGAGAGCCTTGAGCTGTTCGGGCGTTCCGTTGAAAGGAACTGATGTCATTGCTTTTTTCATAAAGCTTTTTCCTCCTGAGTATATTAAAATATTTTATTTTTCACAGAATTTCACAACAGCGTCTGCTGTGGATTCGAGATAATCATTTTCCATAAGCTCAATCACACCGTGGTCGATGAGGGATGAGAGTCTTTCGTCGATAGGCATTCTTCCGAGAAGATTGATGCCGTATTCAGCGCAGACTTCCTCTGCTTTCGACTTACCGAATACATGGAGTTCCTTGCCGCAGTCGGGACACTTGACGTAAGACATATTTTCAACAAGACCGATTACCGGAATGTTCATCATAGCCGCCATGTTGACAGCCTTTCCGACGATCATGGATACGAGATCCTGAGGTGTTGTTACGATAATGATACCGTCGAGCTTGATTGACTGGAATACAGTAAGCGGAATGTCGCCGGTTCCCGGAGGACAGTCGATAAACATATAGTCGATGTCACCCCATACAACATCGGTCCAGAACTGCTTTACCGTACCTGCGATAACGGGACCTCTCCATACAACGGGGCGTGTTTCCTCGTCAAGAAGAAGGTTGACCGAGATCATTTTGATGCCTGTTTTTGTTGCGAGCGGAAGAAGACCGTCGCCTGTGGAAAGAATATCCCCGCGAGTGCCGAAAGCCTTGGGAATAGAGGGACCTGTGATATCAGCGTCGAGAATTGCGCACTTGTAATCGCGTCTCTGCATAACAGTTGTGAGCATTGAGGTAACAATCGACTTACCGACGCCGCCCTTACCCGAAACAACACCGATGACATGCTTTACATTGGAGTCCTTGTGAGGAGCATCATACTGAGGTGCTTTTGATGAGCAATTCTCCTTACAGGTTGAACAGTCATGGGTGCATTCGTGATTTTCTGCCATTTTTATTATCCTTTCAAGTATATGCCTGTTATAAAATACCGCTCCGCAATATGATTTGCCCCGGTCCGTCGGCAGCAATACTATCGTTTTATTCCGGCTTATCCCGGCAAAAGATACACTTCGGGTACTCTATAATATTATACAACAATTTCAATCAAATTACAATAGATTGTGCCGAATTCTTTCATTCTCTACATTCTTTTTTATATATCCAATATATAAAAAAATACATGGCTTGAGATATATTCCCGAGATGTGGGAAATATTTTCACGTCATGCATTTTTTATTTTGTTATGTTTTGTTTTTCCGCGCCGCAGAAACCGCTCTGAAAACGGAAAATGCAGCGAGCAGCACAAGAGCCGGGATCATTGCAGGTACAGCAGCAATCGCAGAGCAAACCTCGCCGTCTGCCGCATCAGCACCGAACGGAGTGAACAGAATCATAAGCGCAGACAACGCCGACATAAGCGCAAACATAGCTCCCGCTGTGCTGGTATGCTGTTTTGTTATGTAGATTCCGTCCTTTTTCACAATTCCCGCAGAACATACGAGAACGGAGAGTACGACTGATGCTGTGAGATAAGTCTTTGCGCCTGCCGCTTCGGGAAGAAGGATTCCCGCGAGGAAAACGGTTACTGCAAGGATCGCTCCCCAGACAATACCGAAAATCACGGCTTTGAGCGTACTTCCGATGTTACCGCGCAGAAGACCGCCACTCTCTTCATCCGGCTTATCTTTATGAGGGGATACGAATTCGCTGCTGTTTTCAAACGCCATTACAAGTACCGCGGCGAAATCGAAGATCAGTCCCCAAATAAGGATAAAAACAGGTGAGAGAAGCGGCACCCCGAACAGCACAGCCGCAAGGATCAGCACAAGTCTCGCGCACTGGGATGCGGTGAGATATGACTTAGCCGATTCGATATTCGAGAGAGCACGCCGTGCCGCACGAACCGCACCGATTATACCGTCAAGTCCGCCGTATTCCGCCATCGTTTCTTCACCGGTATGCACAATAACAGCTGAGTTTTTCGCAAGAATCTCAGGGACCGAGCGGAATTTCGACTGCGCGGCTGAGAATCCGATATCTGCTTTTGAGATGACACCCGATTCGTAAGTCTCACGCCCCGCAGCAACCGTGATTCTGTATCCGTCCCGGCTGTTTTTGTCTTTTTTATCTTTCGCATCGGATGCAAACAGCTTCATTGCTCTTGAGTAAGCTCCGGCGATATAGTTCGGCTCAATCCCGTCAAACGAGACAATAATGCCGTTTTCGTCAGCCGAATCAGCAGCTTCGCGTGTCAGTGCAGACGCATGGATAATCTTTGTTTTTTTGCCGAAAAGTCCGAGTCTGTGGCAGTAGTAAAGGTCGCTGTCGGGATTCTCGGTAAACATGATCGGCACGATGCCGGATTTTTTCATGTATTCGACATTTTCCGCCGCGTTCTTCTCCGCTTCCTGCGAGATCGCGAAGAATCCGACGAATTTCATATACTGAGTGAGTGTTGACAGTCGGTTGAGCGTATTGAACTGTGACGGGCGCATTGAGACAGCTATGACTTTCGCGCCGCCGAACTCGAGATTGGCGCATTCCGTGAAGATCTTACGGATCATCTCTTCGGTAAGAGGCTCAGCTCCGTCCTTTGTCTCATAAGAAGTACAGCATCGCATAACATCATCAATAGCTCCGCATGACACCGCCCATGTTTCACCGTCCAAAAGGATCAGCGAAGTATCGAGTCCGGCTGCGGCATGACTGTCCGAGTCTGCATGATCGAGCGCGGCATAATCATATGACATTGCTTTGCCTGTTTTTCTCGTATATGCATCGGCTGCTGTCATGACAAGCGCAGCTCGCGGAGAAGGCTTATACCCACCGCCGCCAGCAGTTACCCCGCCGTATGATGCCGAAGACGCCGACATTGCGAGTGAGATGATCCGCTCGGGGGAATTTGCCTCTGGGTATTCCGAATCTATTCCGACATACTCGCTTGACGATCGGTATGCAAGAAGCTCCGCGCGGCCCGATTTGAAGAAAGACGATCCGCAGAAAACGATCCGATCAGTCTGCGCGAGTTTTTCAATTCCGTCGGGCTCTCTGATCAGGATACGGGATGTGCCTTTTTTCTTCGCCTTACTCTCGTCAGCGGAATCACGCAGAGTGACAGCTATGATAATATATCCGATCGTGGTGAGAAATTCGCTCATCGCCGCGACCGCCATGGACATTGTACAAAGGAATGTATCCGACAGCAACACATCCCCCGAAAAGATCGAGAGAACCGTGAACAGCATGACGCAGGCGAGCATCACAAGGCTGGTATTGCGACTTCTGACGCCAAGCTTTTCGATGACCGGAATCTTATCCGAAACCGTCAGCTCGATGCCGCCCTGCTTCATTGAGATCAAAGTCTGACTGCCGCACGATGTCGCCGCTATACGGAATGTACCCGAAATTACGACAGACCCCGCAAAGAGCATATTCGATCTGAACTCGCACGGTACCTCGCCGCTCTGTACTTTCGTTTCAATGACGGTGTCAAACTTGTGCACCGGAGTTTTGTTTTCCGTGATTCCGCGCTCGCTGACTACCGAATCCTCGCCCGAGAGCACGCGTCCGTCGCACGGCACAGTATCTCCCGAATCGAGGAAAACGATGTCTCCCGGCACAATCTCGGAAGCTGACACAAGTGACACTTTTCCGTCGCGTATAACTGACGTCACGGGAATCTTCGAGCGCGCCATATCCTCGAGAATGCGGTTAGCTCTGATGTAAGTCACCGCACGCAGTACACCGCCGATAATCAGTATCATGATGATCGCGCCCGCTTCATATTTCCTGTCAAAAGCCGCGGCGAACACCGAACTGACAATCAGAAACAATGTCGCGATATCAAAAACCGTCGCCAGAGCCGCATCGTAAGGTGATGTACGCCTGACGCGCCATACGGAATTAGATCCGTACCTGCGTCTGCGTTTTTTAGCTTCTTCACGGGATAGACCTTTGTACTTGTCAACCGACAGTCTGTCAAGAACCTCTTCACTGCTCAGAAGATGCCAGTTGTTCTGATATTTCATGATTTTCTGTCCGTTTGATTTTTTTACTTTACTATGATATTCTCGCCGTCCGAATCAACGGTAATGCTGTCAAGCACTCCGCGTGACGCGATAAGGCGCTCGGCAATTTTGTCCTCAATCTCACGCTGGATGAAACGTCTCATATTTCTCGCGCCGAACTTGACGGAATACGATTTATCCGCAACAAAATCGCGGCAGGCATCCGTAAACTGTGCGCTGATACCCTTCTTTTCGAGCACGGACGCAAGGTCGGACAGCATAAGAGAAGCGATTCCGATAAAGTTTTCTCTCTCGAGGGGATTGAATGTGATGATCTCGGCTTCGCGGTTGATGAACTCGGGTCTGAGGAATTCTTCGAGTGCGCGTCTTGTTTTATCTTCAGCGATTGTCTTGGCGTTTTCTGTAAATCCAACCTTTGCCTGAGCGTTTGTGCTTCCCGCATTGGTTGTCATTACGATGATCGTATTGGTGAAGTCCACCTGCTTGCCGTGCGAGTCGGTGATAATACCGTCGTCGAGAATCTGCAGAAGGA
>CAZPPN010000053.1:0-9621 GCA_964588425.1 uncultured Ruminococcus sp.
AGTTTCGAGATCGGCAGGTTCAAACGACTGCGGAGCGGAATCGTACTTTCTGATACCTGACGCAAGAACTCTGAGCGCCTGATCTGCCAGACCTTTATTAGCGGCAGCAAGCTCGGCTCTCAGCTCGTCTGTCATGGGAACGATCTTACCGTCTTTAAATACAGTGGTGCACTTTCCGATAACAACGTCGGGTGCGCCTGTTGTATGCTGGATATAGCTGCCCTTTCCGTCTTCGTGAACCGTTGTCATGAGCTTTCTCATGGAGTCGAACGGAATCTCGCCGATTCTGGGGCATTTTTCTTCAAGCTCGTACTTTGGGAGACCGAGTTTTGCCGCAAAGTCAACTACCGCTGTCTGTGTGGGGTCACCTGTCGATTCGGTCTTTCCGGGAGCGAGTTTTGCGTCTGTACAGAGAGCGAACGATTCTGCAACAGCTTTTTCGTCGTCACCATAGCTCTTTACGACAGTCATCTTGTTCTGTGTGAGAGTACCTGTCTTGTCGGAGCAGATGATCTGAGCGCATCCGAGTGTCTCAACCGCTGTGAGGTGACGGATGATCGCGTTTTTCTTGGACATATGTGTAACGCCGATCGAGAGAACGACTGTTACAACCATTGAGAGACCCTCGGGGATAGCGGCAACAGCGAGAGATACCGCAACCATAAATGAAGAAAGAATTGTATCTGCGCCAACACCGTCACGGATGATCTGCACGCCGAAGATCAGTACGCAGATACCGAGCACGAGGTATGTGAGAATTTTCGAAAGCTGGGATAGCTTGATCTGGAGAGGTGTCTGACCGTCTTCCGCTTTTGTGAGAGCATCGGCGATCTTACCCATTTCGGTATCCATACCGGTACCTGTGATAACGACCGTACCGCGTCCGTAAACGACTGTGCTTCCCATGTAGACCATGTACTTGCGGTCGCAGAGAGGAACGTCCTTTTCGTTCTCCTTGAGATAGAGAGTGTCGATGAGCTTGTTTACGGGAACGGATTCACCCGTAAGCGCTGCTTCTTCGATCTTGAGGCTTGCTGAATCAATGATTCGTCCGTCAGCAGGTACAGCGTCTCCGGCTTCGAGGAACACGATGTCACCGGGAACGAGCTCTTCGCTCTTTACGATTACGGTCTCACCGTTTCTCAGCACCTTCGACGTCGCCGCCGACATTTCCTGCAGCGCCTCGATAGCGTGTTCAGCCTTGTTTTCCTGATATACGCCGAGGACAGCATTGATAATTACAACCGCAAGAATGATGATGACATCCGCAAAGCTCTCGTTCTCAAGTACCGCGATGATGCCTGAGACAGCCGCCGCGCAGATGAGTATGATGATCATCGGGTCGGAGAGCTGTTTCATGAAGCGTGTGAAGAGCGAGTCCTTCTTTGCCGCGCGGAGCTTGTTTCTGCCGTGCTTTTCACGCCGAGCTTCAGCCTCCGCCGATGTCAGACCTTTTTCCGAAGTACCGTTTTCTTTCATGACCTCGGAAATATCCGATAGATATTCTTTCATTGAGTTTTCCTTTCTGTTATTTCGCCGGAATATACTGAATTCCCCGGCGGTTTTGGTTACAGGAAAAGTATATCACAATCTATCCGCAATCACAACGAATTTAATAGATTGTTTACATCAAATGTTTCAATGCATCAACCAAATCAATTTACAGAGTTTTGGTTTTATACATATTCAACAACATTTCTCTCTGTTTTCGGCATTTTCCGCCTGTTTTCGGGCAGTTTGGGGCATTATCCCATTTTTCACCGTTTCCGCAGACCGAACTCTCGCAAATCAATAGGATTTGTATAAAAGACAATATATCCTCAATCCGCTTGACAATCTGATGTTTATATGATAAAATATAAATTAACGGGAATAATTACCACAAATTTCAGCAAATATTACAAGGATGATCACAAATGATTACTAAAAATCAACGATTTATTTCAATACTCCTTTGCATCCTGCTGTCACTCGGCGGCGTATCCTGCTCGAACAAATCCGCCGGGAATGATTCCGAATCCTCTCAAAACGCCGATATCAGCGAAAATACCGCCGAAACCGCCGCAGATACAGCTTTTCTCGATGATATCCCCGAAGGAACGACTTTCGGCGGCGAATCTATCAGATTCATCTTAAACCGCGATCTCGAGATAATCTATATAGATGAAGATGAGTCAGATCTCGGCGAAGCTCTCAACGAAGCGGTCTGGAAGAGAAACAATCTTCTCGAGGACAGACTTGAAGTCAGCATTGCCGAACCTATTGTATCGGACTCTTCACAGATGACAAAAATCATTCCCAATTCGGTTCAGTCGGGTTCGGATGACTATGATATAATGATAGGTCATGCGCGATTCAATTCCGGTCTTGTTCTCCGAAATTCGATACGCTGTCTCGACGATCTTCAGTATCTCGATCTCGAAAAGCCTTACTGGAGTCAGGGTTTCAACGAAAACGTAGCTTATAACGGAAGCCATTTCTGGATCGTCGGAGATATTTCAAAATACTACATCTCATCCACTTACGTCATCCTCGCGAACAGTATGCTCTGGAACAACCACTTCGAGGGACAGGATCTCTATGAAATCGTCCGTGAAGGAAAATGGACAATCGACAAGCTCAAAGAATTTTCCGCATCTGCCTACAAAGACCTCAACGGCAACGGCATCAAGGATGAAGAAGACGCATTCGGTTTCGCATCCAAAGCAGGACATATTTATAACGGTATGTTCTTCGCCGCAAATGTGCAGTATACATCATTCGACAGCGAGGGTATTCCGCACATTGCAATCAATAACGAACACTCTCTGAGCGTATTTGAACAGCTCCGCGACCTGCTCTACAACGGCGACGGCGTGTACAGAATGAATGATGACGCAATCAATCTCACCATGTTTGTGTCCGACCGCCTGCTCTTCAAGCCCGGTCAGTTCAGTGATCTTGAAGACGAACGTATCCGTAATATGGAAACAAACTTCTACGCAATTCCCATGCCGAAGTATGATGAAGTTCAGGAAAACTACCGTTCCAGCCAGCACGACGGCACATCAATCTACGGTGTTCTCTCCACCGTCCACGAAGAACGCCTCGATCCCGTTTCCGCTACGCTTGAAGCAATGTGTTCCATGGCGAGCACAATGGTTATCCCGGTTTACTACGACGATATTCTGAAGAGCAAATACTCACGTGATCCGGAAACCGCGGAAATGATCGACCTTATCAGAAGTTCCCTCGAAACCGATTTCGGTCATGTATGGAGCGACTCGATTTCGTCAACGTCGATTTTCCTGTTCTTCACAGACAAGATAAACAACGACCACATCGCATCATACCTCGAAAAATCCGAAAAGGTTTGGATCAAAGGTCTTGACAAGCTCATCGCAAGTCTCGATGATGTAGCCGCACAGTACAACTGACACAACAACCAATACTCAGACTGCCCGATAGGTATTTACACTGCCGCAGGCGGTCTGTTTTTTTGCACATCTATATACATATGACGTTTTTTGTGATATAATATAGAATAATGATGAATAAAACACAGGAGAGCACTCATATGGCAATCTCAGATAATAAAGTAAGACGTTTTGATTTCAAGAAAAAACCGCACAAGCCTTCTGTTCTGATGTATGCAGCTAAATACATCATCAGCTTCCCCGACCTAAAAAAAAGAAAAGCCGTCATCCGCAAGCATGATATGGACGGGATCGAGGACAAACCGTACATTCTTCTCGTCAATCACGCTTCCCTTGTGGATCTCAACCTCATGCTCAAAGCGACTCATCCTCATAAAGTCAACAATGTAATGACAATCGAGGGGTTCAACACCTACACGGAACCTCTCATGCGCTCCCTCGGTGTACTCGGAAAGAGAAAATTCACGACAGACATCAATCTTATCAGAAACATAAAATACTGCCTGCATGAGCTGAAAACAATTTTCGTTCTCTTCCCCGAGACAAGATATTCCCTTGACGGATGTACATCATATCTCCCCGATTCGCTCGGCGGACTTGTTCGAATGATGAAAGTTCCCTGCGTCATGCTGAAAATCAACGGAAACTTCGTTACAAATCCTCAGTGGAACAAGACCAACAAGAAAACCTTTGTCGAAGCAGATATGTTCCCGATCGTCACTGCGGAAGAAGCTCTGTCACTCTCAGCCGACGAGATCTTTGCGCGGATCAGCAAGGCTTTTGAGTATGACGACTACAAATGGCAGTTCGACAACAAGATCAAGATCGACGACAACGGACGCACCGACGGTCTGCACGCGCTCCTGTACAAATGCCCCAACTGCGGCAAGGAACACGAAATGCAGTCAGCCGGAACGTACATCTGGTGCGGAAGCTGCGGTAAATCGTGGCAGCAGGATGAGTACGGCAAACTTCACGCTGTCAAGGGCGAGACCGAATTTGAACACATCCCCGACTGGAGCCGCTGGGAACGTGACTGCGTAAGACGCGAGATCGAGGACGGCACGTATTATTTTGAGGACACAGTCGACGTTCAGACACTTCCCTCAAGCTGGAGATTTTACAAGCACGGCAAAGGCAAACTGATCCAGACACCCGAGGGAACGCGGATCGAGTGCAAAGCGTACGGAGTCGACCGTGTGATCGAAAAAGCTCCGCTTGAGCTTTACAGTATGCACATCGAATACGACTATCGCGGACGCGGCGACTGCGTTGACATCTCCACAAGCGACGATACATACTGGCTCTATCTCTCCAAGCGCGATGCGATAACAAAGCTCAGCTTCGCAACTGAGGAGATCTACAAGCTCGCCGAAAAGAAACGCGCTGACGCTAAGGAACAAACACAAAAATCCTCACATTGATCCGACGGAGGAATAAACTGTATAATGAAAGAAATTTTATCATGCCGTAATATGACAGTCGGATATGACGGCGTGCGTATGTGCGAACAGATCAGCTTTACCGTCCACGAAGGCGAGTATATCTGCGTCGTCGGTCACAGCGGTATCGGAAAAAGCGCGCTGGTGAACACTCTGCTCGGCATCACCCCACCGATCGAGGGTGAGGTTGAGTATCTCGGCGGACTCACTCGCTCAGACATCGGATGTATGCCCCAGCATCAGGACATCCGCGGATCATCCCTTGTGCGTGATGTTGTCATTGCAGGATGTCTCGGTAAAATGAAGCATCTTTTCGTCGGACGCGCTGAAAAGGAAAATTCAGCGGCACAGCTCGAGAGACTCGGAATCACGCATCTCGCAAAGAGAAGATTCGGCGATCTCTCCGGCGGTCAGCGTCAGAAAGTGCTTCTCGCAAGAGCCTTATGCGCCGCTCACAAACTGCTGATTCTTGATGAACCGATGCATGGACTTGACGCTGTTGCGAAGGATGAGATATTCTCGGAAATCGCGCGGCTCAACAAAGAAGACGGCATGGCTGTCATAATTGTCGACTCCGAGGCGCTTGACGGAACGGTTCTGCATCTCTCCGACAGACAGCTCTACTGCGGCGGTGCGGCTGAATACTGCCGTTCAATTCCCGGTCAGTTCTATTTTGCAGGACGGATCATCTGACACCACAGAAAATCGAAAGCAAGGTAAACAATGTCAATAAGAAACAACTACAAGCATACCATCTACGCCTGTTATATCGGATTTATAACGCAGGCTGTCGTAATCAATCTGCCGACGCTTCTACTTGTTACATTCCAGGAAACTTTCGGAATCCCGCTTGAGCAGATCACAGTCATAATCTCACTCAACTTCCTGATCCAGCTCGCTACCGACTATGTCTGCGGACGTGTGGTCGACCGTATCGGATACAGAATATCTGCAATCGCGGCGCATCTCTTCTCGGTCGCGGGACTTCTCGGACTGGCGTTTCTGCCGTATATTCTGCCGAGCCCGTTTGTCGGACTGCTGATTTCCGTTGTGCTCTACGCAATCGGCGGCGGCATTATTGAGGTTCTGATGAGCCCTCTCGTAGAATCAAGCCCCGTGCCGAACAAAACAGGCATCCTCGGACTTCTTCATTCGTTCTATTGTTGGGGGACGGTGGCGGTAATCCTGCTCTCAACCCTCTTCTTCGCAGTATTCGGCAAAGAAAACTGGCGTATCCTCGCTGTAATCTGGTCGATCGTGCCGATTCTCAACGCTGTGTACTTCTCTCTTGTACCGATCACCGATCCCGTTGAGGCGGGCGCTGACATGAAGCTCGGTGAGCTGTTCAGGAGCAGGCTGTTCTGGCTGTTCGCGCTTCTGATGGCTGTCGGCGGCGCAGGTGAACAAGGGATGTCGCAGTGGTCCTCAGCATTTGCCGAAAAGGGACTGAATGTATCAAAAACAATCGGAGACCTCGCAGGACCTTGTATGTACTCATTCTTCATGGGATGCACACGAATGTTCTACGGTAAAATGGGCGACAGGATCAACCTTATGAAAACCGTATGCGTCTGTGCCTGCATGACAATCGCGGCTTATATCACGGCTTCACTCGCGCCGAGTCCTGTGATTTCGTTTATCGGATGCGCGGTCTGCGGTCTGAGCGTGGGTATCTTCTGGCCCGGTATTCTCAAGCTCGCGTCAAACGCATTCCCGAAAGGCGGTACGGCTCTCTTTGCGTTCCTCGCACTTGCAGGTGATCTCGGATGCTCTGCCGGACCTGCGGCTGTCGGATTTGTCTCGGGGTTTCTGGGCGACGATCTGAAGCGCGGCATCATTATCGGTGCGGTATTCCCGGCAGTTCTCGTGATATGCATACTGTTGTACACGATTTCGGTGAGGAAGAAGAAAAAGAAAATTCAATAAACATAAAAATGCGGAATCCCGATCTGAGATTTCCGCATTTCTTATTATGTTGTTGTGTCGGCTTAATTGAACTGCTCTGCGATAGCGTCAAGCTGTTCGACGAGTTTTTCCATATCCTTTACCCATACCTTTTCGGACTTTTCGATAAGGGATGTGATGCTTTCACGGTGAGCGTTGCTGTACATGAAAGCGAACATGGACGATGTCTTCATTGAGTCACTCCATGCGAGACCGAATTCTGTTTCGAGACAGCTTCTGATGAGGTCGATCATTTCGGCTGTGGAGGGATCACGGGAGTACTTGTTCTTCAGAATGTCATCGTAGTATACGGGAATAACCATTGTGCTTGCCATGGAGCACATTGCTTCAAAGGAAGCGGATACAGCATCAACGCGATCTTCAGCGATTGTGTTGAGCATACCGTAGATAGGTGTACCGTCATGCTGACCTGCGCGGTAGTTTTCCTGTGTTTCGTCATACTTCGGCATGGGAATTACATAAAAGTCTGTGTCCATGTTGCGGACATTATCGTTTTCAAGGAAGCTGAGCTGACCGATCTTGAACATTGCTCTGTTGGAAATGAACATTCCGTCGCCGTATGCATCAGCGTCAGCGTCGGACAGTACGATGATACCGTCACTGTTGTACATAAGATCGTGGATCTTTTCGTGAACCGCGATTGTGTGCTCGCTGTTGATCGCGATAACGGGAGTTCCGTCCGCATCAAAGTCTGTGTAGTTTACACCTGCTGCAAGGTACATACCGTTGAAAGTATGACCGCGATTTGTCGCAAGACCGTATGTATCTCCTACATCCTGGAGACCGTCACCGTTTTCGTCAACATAAGCAACGGAAGCGCGTGACTTGAGTTCATCAACTGTCCACTTGCCTTCACGGACAATGTCATAGATGTTCTCGCCTTGGAAGTGGTTGTTCCATACCTGTTCGTTAACAACCATGATATATGTAGAGCTGATATAGTATTGGGAAATATCACCTACTGCCCAGAAGTGGCTGCCGTTGTAAGCTATGTTGTCATTGAAGCCCTGGCTCCAGTAGGATTTTTCGAGATCAATGTAGTTGAGGTCGTCGAGTCTGAAAAGTACGTTGTTGAGAAGAAGCTCGATATTGAATCTTGCGTGACCGATAACGAGGTCGTAGTCGTCAGATCCGGCTGTTACTGAGTTTGTAACCTGCTGTACAAACTTTGCGGAGTTGTCGTTGATCGTCATAGGTTCAGCGATCTTTACTTCAAGTCTGTCTTCGAGAAGATTGTTTCTCTTCCATACAGCTTCGTCAACGGGATCGCCGAGCTCCTGTTCTTCTTCGTTGAAGTAAACGGATGAGCTGTCACGGTTGAGAACGAATCTGATCTCAGTACCTCCGAATGTTGTTCCCTCGGGAATGTCGTCGACGTACTGTACGGCGGTTTCTTCTGTATTCGCGGAACCGGAGGAAACGGAATTGTCTGATGTGTCTTTTGTACCGTTGTCAGAGCAGGATGCACCGGAGAGGAGCATGAGTCCGCAGAGAATGAGGGACAGAAGACGTTTGCCTTTTGTAATCATTGTGGTTCTCCTTTGATTTACAGTATTTCCAAAAAAATATTGTTCGGTTAATTATATCACATTCTTTAACACATTGTCAATGCTTTCACCCATTTATACAACATTAGATAATTGAATAATTAACGTATTTTCCAATCACTTATCGGAATGTGCTGCTTGAAATCACATCAGATCTGTCCCGTATTTTTATCCAACACAAACCTAACTTTTCCGTACCCTGCTGTGCTTATCTCCGAAAAGGCTGAAGCACCCGAAATAATTACCGAAATCCACTTGACAACAAGATGTGTTTGGAGTAAAATATTCTCGTATACGGCAAAGACTCGGAGACGCAGATCCCCGTGACTGTGCCGTTTTCATTTTATCTGAGATATCAAATTCACAAGGAGATCATCACATCATGTCTACCGTATCCGAATACTTCGGCTGTCTCTCGTTCAATGACACCACGATGAGAGAACGTCTCCCGAAAGAAACATATAAATCACTCAAGAAAACAATCGACGAGAGCCGCACACTCGATATCAATGTCGCAAACATCGTCGCAAACGCTATGAAAGACTGGGCGATTGAAAAAGGCTGTACGCATTTTACCCACTGGTTTCAGCCTCTCACCGGCGTTACCGCGGAAAAGCACGACAGCTTCATCTCCCCCAACGGCGACGGCAAGGTTATCATGGAATTCTCGGGAAAAGAGCTTGTCCGCGGTGAGCCCGACGCATCCTCATTCCCTTCCGGCGGTCTCCGCGCGACATTCGAAGCACGAGGCTACACGGCGTGGGACCCCACATCATACGCATTTATCAAGGATAATACCCTCTGCATCCCGACTGCGTTCTGCTCATACGGCGGCGAAGCTCTCGACAGAAAAACTCCCCTGCTCCGCTCGATGGATGCGATCAACACCCAGGGTATGCGTATCCTGAGACTGTTCGATCCTCATACAACTGCTGCCTGTATCAGAACAAGTGTAGGTGCCGAGCAGGAATATTTCATCATCCCGAAAGAGATGTACGAAAAACGCCGCGACCTCATCTTCACGGGACGTACACTCTTCGGTACAAAGCCGCCCAAGGGACAGGAGCTTGAGGACCACTACTTCGGTACAATCAAGCCTCAGATCGCCGCTTTCATGAAGGAAGTCGACGAAGAACTTTGGAAACTCGGCATCCTCGCAAAAACCGAACACAACGAAGCTGCTCCGGCACAGCACGAACTTGCTCCGATCTATACTCAGGCGAACATTGCGACAGACCACAACCAGCTCAC